>NZ_JADBTZ010000001.1:0-3621 GCF_020245885.1 Microcystis sp. M165S2
CCGCACTTTTTCTCGGTCAATGATGACAATAAGTTATGACTTAGAAACTAATCAACAACTAAAGCTTATGCTTGTAGCTAAGTGAAATCATTGATTAAGAGACCTGTGCTTTTCAATAACTTTTTCAGCAAACCCTAAATATAGTTCTAATTGTTCACTCCATAAATAGCCGTTTTCATTAGCAGGAATAGCCTGATATTGTCCAGCAATTAATCTAAATCCTTGCAGTTCTAAACTTTCAGGATCAAACCAGAAATAGTTAGGAGTCCGAAAGGTATTTTGGTAGAGAATTTTCTTTTTAGTGCGGTCAATATTGGCCGTAGAATCGGAAAGAATCTCGACGATTACATTGGGATATTTCCCCTGTTCTCCCCAAACTACCCAACTTTTGCGGGGACGTTTTTCTGTATCTAAAACCACAAAAAAATCAGGACCGCAGAAATTGCGCTTTTTTAGTTGTTCTTCGTTATAGTAGATGGTAAGATTTCCCGAAGCATAGTAATTATTTCTTTCTTGCCATAGCCTTTCTAAACAACCGATCAGAATTGTAATTTGTTGTAGATGTAGATCACTTTCCAAGGATGGTTCATCACTCCATAAATCGGTGGGGGGACAGGTAACTTCCGGTAAAATGTCGAGAGTTGTCATGGTTTTTCCCCGTTACACTAGCTTTGTTTAATTATAACTGTTAAGCTGTTAAATATTTAAATTGCTTGTTGAGATGAGGCAAGAGGCAAGAGGCAACAGTACGGTCATAGAAAACTAATTTTTGGCTGACTCACGAGTAAAACTGTAGATAATTTGGGTAGCTAATTGTGGTAATTGTGAGAAATCTTCATCGGACATTTTTTGACGATCGAGTTTCATTTGTAATCCCGTCATCGAATCGTCTCCGTCGGAAATTAAAAATTCTAAGCGTTCAATTTCCGACCAATCTTTAATGTCATTTAATATCTTGTCAATAACCAGAAGATAAGGATGGGAAGGATTTTTATACCAATTACTGCTGACACCCTGACGAATATCTAAACCTAAATGTACGATCAAAGGGGCGCGATCAAAAAGGGCATTGGCTACCGGTCGGGTTTCTTCTTGGAGAGATAATTGATTAGCGCGACTTAACTGCCGTAATTTCTCCAATTGATGATATCTTTGCGAAATTGACGGCGGATTTTCCCCCCAACTGAGAGCGATGGTGACTAGATAGGTTTGTAAGAATAGATGTCCTAGCTTTTCCGCTTTTGTGGCTAGATAATTGGAATTATAATCATTAGCCTCGATCAGCAAAGGTACTCGCTCGACTATTTCCAAACCATAGCCTTTTAATCCGGCAATTTTACGGGGATTATTGGTAATTAAACGAATATTTCTCACCCCCAAATCGTTGAGCATTTGCGCTCCCATGCCGTAATCGCGCAAATCGGCGGGAAATCCTAACCTTTCGTTGGCTTCCACCGTATCTAGTCCTATATCCTGTAAAGAATAGGCTTTTAGCTTATTAATTAAGCCAATTCCCCGTCCTTCCTGTCGCAGGTAAACCACCACCCCTAAACCGTTTTTTTCGATCATTTTTAGGGCAGTTTGCAACTGTTGGCGACAATCGCAACGCAAGGATCCCAAGGCATCCCCGGTCAGACATTCTGAGTGCATTCGTACCATTACAGGTTGATCGCCAAAGAGAGCGGGATCGCCTTTCACAATAGCGATGTGTTCGGTTTGATCTAATAAATTTCGGTAGGCATAAAGCTGAAAAGTGCCGAATTGACTGGGAAAATCACAGACCGTTTCCCGATGGACAAAGCGATCGTGTTTTAAGCGATAACCGATCAGATCGGCAATGCTAATTAACCTTAGATTATGTTGACGAGCGTATTCAAATAGTTGCGGTAAACGGGCCATGGAGCCATCGGGATTTTGGATCTCACAGATAACTCCCGCCGGATACAACCCCGCTAACCGAGCTAGATCCACGGCTGCCTCCGTATGACCGGCACGTTTTAAGACCCCACCGGCTTTAGCACGAATCGGGAAGACATGACCGGGACGGGTGAGATCGTCGGGACGAGTAACCGGATTAATGGCAACTTGCACGGTTTTCGCCCGATCTTCTGCCGAAATGCCAGTTTTAACCCCTAAATGGGGAGCGGCATCGATGCTAACGGTAAAAGCGGTTTGATTGCTATCGGTGTTTTTTGTCACCATCAAAGGTAATTCGAGAGCATCAAGACGCTCTCCCGTCATTGCCAGACAGATTAAACCGCGAGCTTGCACTGCCATGAAGTTAATCAGATCGGGGGTGGCAAATTGGGCCGCACAGATTAGATCTCCTTCATTTTCGCGATTCTCATCATCAACTACGACAATGGCACGTCCGGCTTTGATTTCCGCTAAGGCAGTATCGATAGAGTCAAAAGCGATCGAAGTGACAGTCACAGGCATTAAAACGAGGGAATTATTTTCATTCTACAGGTTTGCTCGATCTGCTGAGGGTCAATTTCTGCCAGTTCCCTAGAAAAAAGTCTCCCGGTGAACCTGACGGCTGCCCGGGAGACTTTTAGCTATCTTCAGCTAGAAAATTAATTCAAACTAGCGGGGGTGATGCTGGCAACTTTGCCACCGAGACGGTTGATCTGTTGCAGGGTGTTATTTAACTGTTCAAAGGGGACGATAACCGCTTTGCTACTGCGACGGACACTGGGATAACCCGGTTTGCTGATGGCGGCAATTTCCACGCGATAGAGCTTACCCACATTACCATAGGCCACACTACCACCAAGAGCTTTACTGGGGGTGTTGCGTTGACCGGAGGGACGATAGGCCCAACCATCGCTGCCACCAGAGGGACCGACTACTGCCGAAGCACCGTTTTGGGCTAATTCCACCGCTAAACGGGAGGTTTTGCCGGCAATCTGAGAGCGATCGCTGTTGGCATAACCGCGATAGAGTTGGAACATCCGGGTAAATCCCACGGTTTTTTGACCGGGTTGGCTGGCAAAACCGCGATAGTAGGGAACGATGCTATCACCGAAGTTTTCGGTATATTCGGCGGAATCGATGTAGGAGTCGATATCGGCCTCGAATCCTTTGTTTTCGTAGAGATCGAGGTGATAGACCACTTCCGACTCATCGTAGGGAGCGCGACCTAAAAGATGTTTGATATTAAGTTCGATGACGCGGGTTTGGAAGTTACCGTAGAAGAATTTGTTCTTATACAGTTCCGATTTGGCCACGGCGCGGACGAATTCCCGCACGGTGATCGAACCGTTACAGAGTAAGGATTCGGCACTGGTAAGGCGCTCGGAACGCATGATATAGTCATTGCCTAGCACCTGACGATAGACAGCGCGAATAACCGCCTGTGCCTCGTCACGAGACCAATCGGGACGTAATTCCACGGGAGCAACCTCGCTAAAAGCGGTTGTCCCTAAACGGGAAGCTGAGGTAGTAATTGCCACTAAAGTTCTCCTACAAAAAAAATGATCATCGAAAATTTTGGGTGGGAAACCCCGCCGTTCTAGGTTGGCTTTACGTTAGTCTTAAAAAGACCGTCTCGAAAACCAAGTGGGCGGACAGCACCTTGAAAACTCGGCTTAGGGGGTTCCGTTCAGAAAAGCTTGTCCG
>NZ_JADBTZ010000010.1:0-11343 GCF_020245885.1 Microcystis sp. M165S2
AGACTTCAAATTCGGCCTTGAACGAGTAAAACTTTCTAGGAAATAAGGTTGAACATGAGATTTTTTCGACTTGTTCAAAGTGGCCGGAGGGCATTCGGACACTCAAAATGGACGTGGAGGAAGGCATAAGACTACCGCTAAAGTAGCAGTATCCTTCCTGTGAAGCGTCAACCCCGTTCAGCGACCACCCTAAAAAAGTGGCGTGGTGAGGAATCGCCGTCCGTTTTACGGCGGCGAGGATGTCAACATTTTTGTCCGTTCAATTTTTGATTGAACGAACCTGCGTCAGTCCCCACTCTCAGCCTAGGGGAGTGGGGAAGGTACAGGAAGGGGAACCATTAAGTGGTTCTCCTCGTGCGGAAGTATGAGGCAACCGCCATCGACGAAGAAGCGTCAGAAACTTCCCACTCAGCCAAGCGGTGGGGAACAGTTGATTAAAACATTGTCCAGCTTTCTTTGACCCATGACTCTCCCCTCGGATTTTCCCCTAGAACCACCGGCTACCAATAAAGATCCCCATCGTGATTATCGCGGACTCGATCGCAGTAAACTCACCCCCATGTATCAGCATTATGTGGAGGTAAAAGAAACCTATCCCAATGCCCTTTTACTCTATCGTGTGGGCGATTTTTTCGAGTGTTTCTTTCAGGATGCGGTGATTATCTCCAGAGAATTAGAATTAGTTCTCACCAGCAAGGAAGGGGGTAAAGGTATTGGGAGAGTCGCGATGACCGGGGTTCCCCACCACGCCCTAGAGCGCTATAGTCGTTTATTGGTGGAAAAAGGCTATGCGGTGGCGATTTGTGACCAAGTAGAGGATTCGACGGAAGCAGCCGCCGAAAAACGGCTAGTAGAACGCGCTATCACCAAACTGCTCACCCCCGGAACCCTCACCGATGAGGGAATGTTAAACGCAAAAAAGAATAATTTTCTGGCCGCAGTGGTGATTACCGGAGAAAATTGGGGATTAGCCTATGCAGATATCTCCACCGGAGAATTCTACACCACCCAAGCCAGCGATTTAACGGCTTTAAGCCTAGAATTAACCCGTTTACAGCCCTCGGAAATCCTTTTTCCCATCAATGCCCCCGATTTAAACCGTATTTTGCGCCCAGGGGAAAAATCTGACCATCTCCCCCCCTGTTTACCCGATAGTTTTTGTTATTCTCTCCGTCCCCAAACTATCTTTACTCTCACAGAAGCGAAAAATCGTCTCCTAATCACCTATAAAATGCGTTCCCTAGAGGGGATGGGCTGCGAACATTTACCCCTTGCTATTCGCGCTGCCGGAGGCCTATTAGAATACATTGAAGATACCCAAAAAGCCAATCAAGTCCCCCTACAACCTTTAAAAACCTACTCTATCTCGGAATTTTTGATTTTAGATGGGCAAACCCGTCGCAACCTTGAAATTACCCAAACGGTGCGCGATGGTAGCTTCTATGGTTCTCTATTATGGGCGATCGATCGCACTTGTACGGCCATGGGTAGTCGCGCTTTACGTCGTTGGTTACTGCAACCTCTCTTAGATTCTCGTGGTATTCGCGCCCGTCAAGATACTATCCAAGAGTTAAAGGATAATCCCTCATTGCGCCAAGATATTCGGCAAAAATTAAGGGAAATCTACGATATAGAACGTTTAAGCGGTCGTGTTGGCGCAGGAACAGCTAATGCGCGCGATTTACTTTCCCTAGCGGCATCTTTAGTCAAATTAGCCGATTTAGCGGCTTTGGTCGCCTTAGGAAATTCGCCTTATTTGAAAGCTTTACAGCAAATTCCCGCCGATTTAGAAAAATTAGGCCAGCAGGTAATCGCGCATCTGGTGGAATCTCCTCCGCTGCATCTGAAGGAAGGGGGGGTGATTCGCGAGGGAATTGATGCCCAATTGGATGCCCTGCGGCGCGACTATCAGGAAGTAATCGATTGGTTTAAGAATCTAGAGACGACAGAAAAAGAAAGAACGGGTATTAGTAATCTTAAGGTTAATTATAACAAAACTTTCGGTTATTATATCAGTTTACCCCGCAGTAAAGCCGATTTCGCCCCAAAAGATTATGTGCGTAAGCAAACTTTAGTCAATGAGGAACGTTATATCACCACCGAGTTAAAGGAGAAAGAAAATATAATTCTGACGGCAGTAGATGAATTAAATAAGTTAGAATACGAGATTTTTAGCGATTTACGCCGTCAAGTGTCCGAATTTTCCCCAGAAATCCGGGAAGTAGCCACAAAAGTCGCCGCTTTGGATGTGTTGGCCGGATTGGCAGAAATCGCCGTTTACCAGGGATATTGTCGCCCAGAAATCGCGGATGGTCGTCTTATCGATATTAAGGATGGTCGTCATCCCGTGGTGGAACAATCGCTTGGGGCCGGCTTTTTTGTGCCGAATTCGATTAATTTGGGCAATCAGGAGGGTTTAGAATACCCCGACTTGATTATTCTCACCGGTCCCAATGCTAGTGGCAAAAGTTGTTATCTGCGACAGGTGGGATTAATTCAATTGTTGGCCCAAACTGGTAGTTTTGTCCCGGCAAAGTCGGCCAAAATCTCCATCTGCGATCGCATTTTCACCCGGGTGGGGGCTGTAGATGACCTCGCTACCGGCCAATCCACCTTTATGGTGGAAATGAACGAAACTGCCAATATTCTCAATCACGCCACGGAGAGATCATTAGTATTATTAGACGAAATTGGCCGGGGGACAGCCACTTTTGACGGTTTATCCATAGCTTGGTCTGTGGCGGAGTATTTAGCCACGGTACTGCAATCGCGGACGATTTTCGCCACCCACTACCACGAACTGAACGAATTAGCCTCAATCTTAGAGAATGTGGCTAATTATCAGGTAACGGTCAAGGAATTACCCCATGAGATAGTATTTTTGCACCAAGTACGACCGGGAGGCGCGGATAAATCCTACGGTATCGAAGCGGGGAGATTAGCCGGTTTACCAGCTTCTGTGATCGATCGTGCCATGCAGGTGATGGGTCAAATCGAAAAACATAGTAAAATTGCTATCGGTTTGCGTCAGGGAATTAAGAAAATTAAACCGGTTAAGTCAGATAATTCCCCATCTCTCCAGCAGTTAGATATTTTTGATGACAGTAAGTAGTCGTGCAAAGCTCAACTTTGTCTCCTTTTTGTCTCCTTTGTCTCTCCGTGGTTCACGAAAAGGCTGCATCTCACATTTGCAGAAACACCGACAATCAACAATTATCAGTAACCCTTAAACTGGGACAAATATATGAACAACCGCGTGTAATACCATTTTTCAAAAGTAATGGCAGAGATGGTTAATTGCCCTCACCCCCAACCCCTCTCCCTTTCTGGGAGAGGGGAGTAAGATACCTGCTACGAATAAAGAAAAATGGTATAAGCATCCCACCGAAAAACTAATGCGCTCCGGGGTTTGGGGGGTTCTACCCCCCAAAGACTTGAATTGAGGGAAAAAATTGAAAGTAACGCCCGATTTTAGAAGATAGTTTTCCCTTTAAAAATCTTCCTTTTTCAACAATATTAAAACTGTAAAAACTTTTTAATTTGAGTCCAAAGATTGCTAAAAGATTCTTTCATTTCCTCTTTAATTTTCCAGCGTTTAAAGGCTTCTTCATAAGCAATTCCTTGATTTTGAAAAGTTTTCCAAGCCGAGAGAGAAAGAGGTAAACCCATCAGCAAAAAGATATAAATTGCCCAAGAAATTGTTCCCGCACTAATTAAATTAATGGTAAGAAAAAAACTATTAATAATCAGATAGCGAACGGTTTTATGTTTTAGCTCCTCGCGACGAAAGCGATCGAATTCCTGCCGCTTATAACTGAGCATTTTTGACTCTTGCCAGTCCTTTTCCGCTGCTTCTAAGTCTTTAACTTCAATAGCTAAATCGTCGGCAATTTCTAACAACTGTTGACGGGTAATTTCTCCCTTATCCCCTTGACGGGAGATAGCCAAATAGAGAATTTCCTGCACATCCTCTTGACTGTAGGATTGGGGAGGGAAAAAATCGGGGTTTGGCATAGCGATAGAGAAAGAAATAGGTTCCTTCTCTATTATGGGCGATCGATTTAGCGATTGACAGTTAGACGAGACAGGGAGTTTTTAGCTGATTCCACCATGCTTCTAAATCCTGCAAAGAGCGATCGGCATATTGACCGTAACGTTCCCGTTTATTGCGGATTTTTTGGCTAAAATTCGGCAAAATGCCAAAATTTGGCGGCATCGGTTGAAAATGTTTCGGTTCGGCACTGCTGATAAACTCAAATAATGACCCCATCATCGTTGTGGTCGGCAATGTCACCGTTTCTAATCCTAAAACTAAACGAGCGGCATTAGTTCCCGCTAACCATCCCCCAGCAGCCGCAGCCGTATAGCCTTCCGTCCCGATTAACTGTCCTGCCGCTAATAGCGTCGGTCGCGATTTAAACTGGAGACTGGAGGATAATAACTGGGGAGAATTGATAAAGGTGTTTTTGTGCATCACCCCCATGCGGACAAATTCGGCCTTTTCTAACCCCGGAATCAGGCGGAAAACTCGTGTTTGTTCACCCCATTTTAAATTAGTTTGAAATCCCACCATATTCCATAATTGCCCCGCTTTATCTTCCATTCGCAACTGTATAACTGCGTAGGGACGTTGATCCGGATATCTGGGATCCGCTAATCCCACCGGTTTCAGGGGACCAAAACGCATGGTATCTTCTCCCCGACAGGCTAATTCTTCGATTGGTAGGCAAGCCTCGAAAAATTTGGCATTTTCTCGCTCAAAATCCTTTAATTCTGCCTGTTCTGCCTGTTTTAGTTCTTGCCAGAAATGCAGGTATTGTTCCCGATCCATGGGACAATTGAGATAGGCGGCCTCACCTTTATCGTAACGGGAGGCCAGAAAAGCGATCGATCGATCGATCGATTCCCCTAGAATAATCGGACTAGCGGCATCAAAAAAGCTCAGATAGTCCAGTCCGGTGAAATTTTGCAGATCTGCGGCTAAAGCAGCACTGGTTAACGGTCCAGTGGTTAAAACGACGATACCATCCCGGGGAATTTCAGTGATCTCCTGACGTTTTAAGGTGATTAGAGGGTGGTTAGCCAGCATTTCCGTCAAATTTCGACTAAAGACCCCTCGATCGACCGCTAAAGCCCCTCCTGCGGGGACACTGTGCTGATCGGCCTGGGCAATAACTAGAGAATTTAAGCGTCGTAATTCTTCATGGAGTAACCCGGTGGCGCGATCCACCGCCATGGCACCAAAGGAGTTACTACAGACTAATTCGGCTAAAAATTGGCTATGGTGGGCGGGACTAGAGCGAATTGGGCGCATTTCGTGCAGGATCACGGGAATACCTGCTTGGGCTATCTGCCACGCCGCCTCAGTCCCCGCTAATCCTCCACCAATTACATGAATAGGGCGATCGATCATAGTTGGGAGAAAATGGCTAGAGTAGGATTATTTTAGCGTCAGTTCCGAGTCACCAAAAAAATAGGCTGGGCTGACGGCGATCGCATGAAGATTTGGGCTGATCGCAAACTCAGGTTATAATTAAGGAAGGGATGGAATATTGTATTCTATCTCGGCACCGGTTTTGCTTTCGAGAAGGTGGCAACACCGCCCCACTTTCTCGCCATCTCCTTCCAGATGGGTTAGTTAGCGGTTTGACTTCTATGAACACCAATTATCTTGAAGAATACCAAAAATACCTAGCCGAATGGCAGAAACTGCTTCTGTCCGCTTGGGGTAATGGTGTTCCCACGACTACACCAGTGTTTGAGTTTCCAGAAACTTTGGTTAAATCCCTCGAATATCAACAAGAATGGGTGAAATCCTACCTAACCGCCCAAGAAACCGCCACCAAAGTTGCCCTCGATAGTCAGAAACAATTCTGGGATAGTTATTTCGGTTTTGCTCGTCAGTCCATGGCTGTAATCAATAAACCAGCTTAATTAGGTATCAATTGGCTAGATAGTTCGATTGGTGACTTAACTTCCCTTAAAAAATGAAATTCCTCAAATACAATCCCCTCTGGCCCTGTATTTGAGGCTTTTTTGGCTTTTATTCCCTTCAAGCAATCAGGGAATTTTGGGGTTTCGCAAAAATCATCCGTCCAGCAGAGGTTTGCAATGCAGATGTCACCACTACCCGCAATTCTCCCCCTAGATAATCTTTTCCTTCTTCTACCACTACCATCGTGCCATCTTCTAGATAACCGATGCCTTGGGTGGGTTCTTTTCCTGCTTTGAGAATTTTTAGGTCCAAAGTATCCCCAGGCAAGTAGATCGGGCGTACTGCTTGGGCGAGATCGTTGACATTCAAGATGGTGACTTTTTGCAGATTGGCCACTTTACTGAGATTATAATCGTTAGTGAGCAAGGTGGCGTTAATTTCTTGGGCAAGATGGACTAATTTAGCATCTACGGTGCTAATATCGTCATAATCGGCCGGATGAATGATAATGCGATCGGGAAATTCTTCTTGCATCCGGTTTAAGATGTCTAATCCTCGTCTTCCTCTAACTCGTTTTTGGTCGTTACTGCCATCCGCTAACTGTTGCAATTCCTGAAGGATAAATTGGGGAATGAGTATCTGTCCCTCAATAAATCCTGTGTCTAACAATTGTTCGATACGACCATCAATAATACAACTGGTGTCAACAACTTTGGTGGCGGCCGCTTGCAGGGTTCCTTCTGCCACTAAAATTGATTCCATACTATTCGGGTTAATCAGACGCAAAAAAGTGCGACCGTGGGTATCAGCTAAACTAACCCCGAGATAGGAAAACATAATACTGCCTAAAATGGCGATTATCGGCTTAATAAACGAGAATTCTCTAGGAATCGGTAGGAAGAAAATCGGAGCTAGGATCAGATTAGCAATCAACAAACCGATAACTAGACCGACCGAACGGGTTAAAATAACTTCGATCGGAGTTTGTCGTACTTGGGTTTCTAGACGACGATAGGTAGTTTGGGCAACTAAACCAAGAGCTAAACCAATAATTGAGGCAAAACCCGCCGATAACCAGCGTAAAGCTTCAATATTGCTGATTTGCGACTGGACAGTAACCGGCAGCAAGTCCACACCACTATAACCAATACTGGCAATAGCGAAGACGAATAATAAAATTATGACGGCATCAAGCATAGGGATAATACCAGAGAGGATAGGGGGGAATGATGGTAGATAAAATAATGAGTATGGATGCTTTTATATTATATCTGTGGGCTTCTCCTAATTTGTGTCGGGAAAGTTGCTTTCATTCTAGGAGATGTTCTCCCCAGCCATAATACATCTTAACGAAGATAAACGAAATTACAGCCGTCGGTCGTCAGCCTTGAATCGGTTATCAGTTATTAGTTATCAGTCATCGGATGCGAGTTACAGCGTTTCTCAGATAGATGAGGTTCGTTCTTGCATCTAAAATACTTGATTAGCAAGGGTTAGTCTGTACCTCACCTTGACGAGAAAGGCTGTATGAGTTCACTGATTACTGTTCACTGTTCACTGATAACTGCTGTAATGTCCTATTTTCACCCCGTAACCTCGGTTTATATTCATATTCCCTTTTGTCGTCGGCGCTGTTTTTACTGTGATTTCCCGATTTTTGTCGTCGGTAATCGCACCAATCCGGCGACTTTTCCCCCTGTGGTGGAGTATGGGGAAATATTACAAGAAGAAATTAGCCTTAGTCAGGGGACCGGGAAACCCCTAGAAACAATTTTTTTTGGGGGGGGGACTCCTTCCCTGTTACCGGTGGAATTATTAGGGGCAATTCTGGATACTTTAGCCAAAAAGTTTGATTTTGCAGCCGATATAGAGATTTCTATGGAGATCGATCCGGCTACCTTTAGTTTAGAACAATTACAGGGTTATCTTAGCGCGGGAGTCAATCGGGTAAGTTTAGGAGTACAGGCTTTTCAAGAACCATTATTACAGGTTTCTGGTCGATCGCATACCGTTAAGGATATCTATCAGGCAGTGGAATTAATTCAGGGATTGGGAATAGTTAACTATAGTTTGGATTTGATTTCGGGATTGCCACAACAAACCCTCACAGATTGGGAAAATTCCCTAGAAAAAGCGATCGAACTGCAACCGGCCCATCTTTCCTGTTACGATTTGGTCTTAGAAGCGGTTACTCCTTTCGGTAAACAGTATCAACCGGGAAAAAAACCCTTACCCGATGATGAAACCACGGCGAAAATGTATGTTTTAGCCGGTGAAAAACTAGCTTTAGCCGGTTATCAACATTACGAGATTTCTAACTATGCTAAACCGGGTTATCAATGCCGACATAATCGAGTTTACTGGGAAAATCGTCCCTATTACGGCTTTGGTATGGGGGCTGCTAGTTATCTCCATCAACAACGTTTTACCCGTCCGCGCAAAAGTCGCGACTATTTCGCTTGGGTAAAAGAAGGCTGTCAGATTGACGTGGAGAAAAATAGTTTGATTGATGATCTTCTCGAAACCTTAATGCTAGGGTTAAGGTTAGGGTCAGGGGTGAGTTTACCGGCCATTGAAGCTAATTTTGGTTCGGAAATCAAAAAAGCAATTTTAGAGGTCTTAGAGCCGCATAAACAGCGTAATCTAGTAATAATTGAGGGGGATAGCAGTGTAAGATTAAGCGACCCCGAAGGTTTTTTGTTTTCTAATATCGTTTTAACCGATTTATTCGATCGCTGGCAATAGTTAGAAACTATATTTTACTAGCGATAATAGACAGCTAACCAAATACAAGGGGGATTATTGCTAGTCAATTCGACGCGATGTTTTTGGTGAGGAGGAATCAGTAGATAATCCCCTGCTTGCAGATTAACTCGGCTGCCATCCTCATAACTAATCTCGGCAAAACCCTGTAATAAAATCACCCATTCAAAGTCAGATTGATCGTACCATTGACCGATGGGAGTGGTTTGACCAGTGGAAATAATTCTTTCCAGACGAATAGCCTGACTTTGGGCCAAAATTTCCAGAATTTCTCGGTCAGGAATTAGTTCAGGTAAATCAAAAATTGAAGCTGCTGTCATTAGTTATGATCCCTTTCTGGATGAAAATCTTTAATCACCGTCGGTATTGCTGTTAAAATTTTCTCAACGATATCAGTAGGTGTATCTAGGTCAGAAACAACAATCCGAAGATCTGCTTCTGCATAAAGTCCTCGTCTTTGTTCTAATAATAATTCCAGGTTACTTTCTAAATCAGTGGACTTAAGCAAGGGACGAGAGGTATCTTGTTTTAAACGTTTAACCAAGACTTCGAGAGGAACATCTAACCAAATCATTAAACCGTGACGAAGATAACTCCAATTTATCGGTTTTAAAACCATCCCTCCCCCGGTGGCAATCACAGTTTTAGTCAGAGAGGATAATTCGGCCAAAACTTGGGTTTCTAACTCCCGAAAAGTCGCTTCTCCCTCGTCGGCAAAAATTTCCCTGATTTTCTTTCCCGCGACCCTTTCTATTAATATATCTGTATCAAAAAAACGATATTGTAACCGTCGGGAAAGCAACTCTCCCAGGGTGGATTTGCCGGCCCCCATCATTCCTAGCAAAAAAACACTTAATCCCCGTAAGGAGTTAAAATCTGTTGCATTGTCCATAGTTAAAATTTAGCTGAATGTAGTCCTCGCTACTAAGGGACGATGTTTTGATAAGCATTTAGGAGTGAAAACCCGCAGGTGAAATCAGAAAATCTTCTCAGAACTGCCATTGACACCGACATCGTGTCAGAATCTGGATAACCATGATACCATCTTGGTAATTAATCGACAAAATCAGCTTGATTAATTTAATCAAGTGGTGTGAGGAGTGTGAACACAGGAGTCTAAAATTCATGTCCAATCAACCAGCAAACTTTCCGGGTAACAGAAATCAACTCAAACCGATTAAAGTCGGGGTTATCGGGGTCGGTAACATGGGACAACACCATAGTCGCATCCTGAGTTTATTAAAAGACGTGGAATTCGTCGGGGTGGCCGATGTCAACGTCGAAAAGGGACTGGAAACTGCCAGTAAATACCGAGTCCGTTTTTTTGAAAATTATTTAGATCTCTTACCTAGGGTAGATGCGGTTTGTATCGCTGTCCCCACGCGGTTACACCATCGAGTCGGGATGGACTGTCTGCAAGGGGGAGTACATACCTTGATCGAGAAACCGATCGCCGCTAGTATTAGTGAAGCGGAATCTTTAGTCAATGCGGCAGCCGATCACGATTGTATTCTGCAAGTGGGTCATATCGAGCGTTTTAATCCCGCTTTCCAAGAGTTATCGAAGGTCTTGAAAACCGAGGAGATTCTAGCGATTGAATCCCATCGCATGAGTCCCTATTCCCAGCGAGCTAATGATGTCTCGGTGGTGTTAGATTTAATGATCCATGATATAGATTTAATTTTAGAATTAGTCGCCGCTCCTGTGGTGAAATTAACCGCTAGTGGTAGTCGCGCTGCCACTGATTCCGGTTATCTCGATTATGTCACTGCCACCCTTGGTTTTAGTAATGGAGTGGTGGCTAATTTAACCGCTAGTAAGGTGACTCATCGCAAGATTCGCCGTTTAGCAGCCCACTGTAAAAATTCTCTCACGGAAGCGGATTTTCTCAACAATGAAATCCTCATTCACCGGCAAACCACCGCTAACTATAGCACTGATTACGGTCAAGTTCTCTACCGTCAAGATGGTTTAATTGAAAAGGTTTATACTAGCAATATTGAACCTCTACACGCGGAATTAGAACATTTTGTTCATTGTGTGCGCGGTGGGAACCAACCTTCCGTCGGTGGGGAACAAGCTTTAAAAGCTTTACGATTAGCTAGTTTAATCGAACAAATTGCCCTTGATGGTCGCGTTTGGCAACAATCGGACTGGAATTATCAATATCTTAATTCTCCCGTGATTACCGCTTCTTGATTGTTTTTTCCCCGATTCTTTAAATGAGAGAATTGGGGTGAGGAAACCAAATTAGTTATTTTGAGAACTTTTCAAACATTTTTCTGAGGATTTTTGACCACACCATTGACTTTCACAGGGAACTCCATCACCGTCTCCATCCATTTTGACATTAGGGCAATTTCTCAAGAAAAAAGTCGCTTCTGCACAGGATGTCATCGAAAATTTTGGGTCTGAAACCCCGTCGTTCTACGACGGCTTTACCGTTAAATACTAGCGCATTTACCAAATATATGCCAGAATGTGAGACATGGAAAAAGCCTATTCGTTTCGATTTTACCCCACACCAGAACAAGAGTCGCTATTGCGGCACACTTTGGGCTGTGTAAGATTAGTTTACAATAAAGCTCTCCACGAACGAACACAAGCTTGGTACGAAAAGCAAGAAGAATTAGACTTTCTCTATG
>NZ_JADBTZ010000100.1:0-5819 GCF_020245885.1 Microcystis sp. M165S2
CAAAGGAGATATTAAAACTCTTGATCAGAAAGTCGAAACAATGGATAAACGACTGGAAAAAGTCGAAGATAGTTATGCAATCCTAGTTAAAGATATTGCGGACTTGAAAGGGTTTAAATCCCTGATTATCCCCATGGTTGTAGCTTTTTTAAGTGCCGTGGTAACTTTGGGATTGCGCGGCTTTTTTCTTGGCAATAAACCTTAAATATATCAGGGGATATTTTAATCATCAAGTTTATTTTGCACTCTACCAATAAAATCCATGAGTTTTTGTATTAATCCTCATTGTCCTAAACCGAAAACTATCACGGAGAGTCGTTACTGTCAATCCTGTGGTTCCGACTTGCTTTTAAATGGTAAATATCGAGTCACAAATTTATTGAGTGCCAAAGGTGGATTTGGTAATACCTATGAAGTGATAGATGAACATAAAATACCCAAAGTATTAAAAGTTCTTACCTACGATTCCAGCAAAGCTATTGATTTATTTCAACAGGAAGCTAATCTTTTAAAACAATTAAATCACCCCGGTATTCCCAAAGGAGAAAACTATTTTATTTATCATCCCCGGGAGAGTCAAACTGCTTTACACTGTTTAGTCATGGAGAAAATTGCTGGTATTGACTTAGAAGAATATCAAAAACAAAGAGGATTTAAACCGATTGATTATAATCTCGCTTTGGATTGGTTAACTCAGTTAGCCAATATTCTCCACGAAGTTCATAAACATAAATTCTATCATCGCGACATCAAACCCTCTAATATTATCTTAAAACCCGATAGTCAATTAGTTTTAATTGATTTTGGGGCAGCGCGACAAGTAACTAAAACCGTCCTAGCAGGAGGCAAAAATACAGGAATTTATACCCCCGGATATGCTCCCCCTGAACAATCTCGTGGTCACTCTGTCCCCCAATCAGACTTTTATGCTTTGGGCAAAACTTTCGTCTTTTTGTTAACCGGTAAAGAACCCAGTGACCCGAAAATTTATAATATTAATACCAATGAATTTAACTGGCGTAAATATACCCCAAAAATTCCTTCTCGATTAGCAGATTTTATCGATAATTTAATGGCAGAAAAACCTATTGATCGACCTAAAGATACCAAAACTTTGCTAAAAATTATTACTGATATTAAAGCCAATCCCCATCAAACTAAAAAAACTAAAAATTCTTCTCTTGAAAAACCTAAAATTATTCCTATTCCCAATCCTGCACTTATTTCTTTACTAGCTGCAATTTCTCCCAGTTATGCTGGGTTTTGGCTCCGTTTAAAAGCCTCTTTAATTGATTCTTTTATCGTTCTTATTATCGCCGCTTTATTAGGTGGTTATATCTGTTTTCGCTTACAACAATGGTCAACTTTTCAAGATTTAAACCTTAATTTTGATATAGCCAAAGAAATCTGGGTTTACTACGCAGCAGGATTAAGTGCAGCTGGAACAACAATTTTTGGTTTTGCTTTATTTATAGCGGCAATTATCTATAATATTCAAGCCAAAATTAACTTTACTCACGAACATATTGCCATCCTGACTGCTCTCGGTTTAGGAATAGTTATTAAATGGTTATATTATGTTTTCTTAGAATATCTTTTTAAAGCCACTATTGGTAAAATGTTTTTTGATTTATCCGTCACCGATAGCGAAGGAAGACGCATATCTTTTGCGAGAGCAAATCGCCGCTACTTACTAAAATGTCTCTCCACTGCTCCCTTATATTTGGGCTTTTTACTGGCAGCCTGGACAAAGAAAAAACGCACCCTTCATGACATGATTTCTGGTACACAAATCCGCAAAAAACAGTAACCAGATACTAGAAAAGTAGGGAGATGAGAGCGGGACAATAGGATAAAATCAACTACAATAGGGACAAGATATTCCTGCTTGGTAATTGGGAGATTGTTTATCTTTTTCATCGATGGGATGACCGCAAGCGGGACACATTTCATAATGTCCTACCTCTAAATTAGCTGTTAGTGCCACTCTTTGATCGAAAACGAAACATTCTCCTTGCCAAAGACTTTGATCGGGACTAACTTCTTCTAAGTATTTCAAAATACCTCCCTCTAGCTGATAAACTTGAGAAAAGCCTTGATTTAATAAAAAAGCTGCCGCCTTTTCACAGCGAATTCCCCCCGTACAAAAAAGAGCTATTTTTTTATCGTTAATACTATCAAAATTGTCCTGAATATACTCAGGAAATTGGCGAAAATGCCCTATTTCCGGGTTAAGCGCTCCCGCAAAAGTACCGATCGCCACTTCATAATTATTACGAGTATCGATAACTACCACGTCCGGCTCTTTCAGCAATTGATTCCACTGTTCAGTTTTGAGATGAATTCCTGTTTTTTCGAGAGGATTAGCCTTGGGTTGACCAAAAGTCACGATTTCCTTTTTTAAGCGAATTTTTAAGCGTTGAAAGGGCAAATAATCGCAAACAGACTCTTTCACCTCTAGATTCGCTAAACGAGTATCGGTTTTTAACCAACTAATCACCTCGGCGATCGCTTGACTGTTCCCGGCGATCGTTGCGTTAATCCCCTCGGCTGCCAGAAGAATAGTTCCTTTAATTCCTCTTTCTTGGCAGTATTTTTGTATTTCTGGCTGTTTTTGGCGATAATCTGACAAAGCCACAAACTGGTAAAAAGTGGCGACTAGATAAGACATGGCAGGCAAGGGAAAAATTTACTTGTAATATTTTTCACTATAGGTTATAATAACGAGAGTGTCTCAAAAACCAGATCGGGGGTTTAGCTCAGTTGGTAGAGCGCCTGCTTTGCAAGCAGGATGTCAGCGGTTCGAGTCCGCTAACCTCCATAGCATATCCTCCATAGTTTCCCTTTTGCTTGGTGATTAGCTCAAGTCTTTTTGGGGAGACAATTAGCTAGTTAATTATTAAATGATGTCTCGTACCTATCAAGCTACTGGAATCAATCTGCAAGGAATGGCCTTCGGAGAGGCCGATCGCCTCTTAACTATTTTGACCGCCGAATATGGTTTAATTAGAGCCATCGCTCCCGGTGCGCGCAAGTATAAATCTTCCCTGCGGGGTAGAAGTGAACTATTTGTGGTCAATAATCTGTTAATAGTCGCAGGAAAATCCCTAGATAAGGTCGTTCAAGCTGAAACTATCGAATCTTATCCCAAATTAAGTCAAAATCTCGCCAAACTCACCGTTAGTCAATACCTCTGTGAACTGGTTTTGGCGATCGCCCTGAGCGAACAACCCCAGAGGGAATTATACGAATTAATCTGCAGCCATCTGGCCAGAATTGAAGTCCTCGACGAAAATCAATACATACTTCCCTATCTTTGTCAAGCAATTTTTCATTTCTTAATAATTGCTGGCTTAGTGCCGCAAGTCCATAACTGCCTGTTGACGGGAAAAGCTTTAATTAGGGACAATTGCCTAGGATTCAGTTTCGAGGCAGGGGGAATAATAGATCTAGCTGCCCTCACAGAAACAATCAACCCGCCCAAAATCGATAGTAAACTGACGCAGCAAGAACTGCAATTACTGCAATGCCTAGGAAAAACAGATTTTCCCCCAGAAGAAAACCTTACCTCAGAACTAGCTTGGATTAACCTCGATCGCCTGCTGCGCCGCTATACTCAGTATCATCTGGGAAAAACTTTTCGCTCCTCGGCATTAGTTGAGGGTTTATCTCCCTTAGAATTTTAAACAGATAGCAACAATCATCATAATGCAACTGTTTGACTCAGAAACTGACGACGCTACGTCTAGCGACTCCTCCACTCCTGTTTTTAATTCTTCCGATTCCTCACCGAGGCAATCCGACGCAGAAACCATGAACCGCTTGCCTAAACGTGCGCCCAAATCCAATCCTAGTCAGGGTTTTGCCCCAGTGCTAAAAAACCCGCGCTTTCTCATTCTCTGGGCGGGGGGAATTTTTTCCCAATTAGCGGATAAATTCTATTTAGTCCTGATGATCTCCCTAATTGCCACCCATTACCAAAAAGCCGATCAGTCAATTAGTGGCTGGGTATCGGCGATAATGATTGCTAATACAATTCCGGCGGTGTTAGTGGGTTCGGTGGCGGGTGTATATGTTGATAGATGGTTAAAAAAACAAGTTTTAGTTATTTCTAACCTTTTACGCGGGGCTTTTGTCCTCCTCATTCCCCTATTATTATGGTTAGTGCGCGAGCAAACTTTAGCCGTTCCCCTCGGTTGGTTGCCTGACGGGTTAAGAAATTGGCATTACCGGCTACAAGGAGAATTTAACTTACCCTTCGGTTTTTTCCTGTTGTTAGTCATTACTTTTCTTGTCTCCACCTTAACCCAATTTTTTGCCCCCGCCGAACAATCTACCCTGCCATTAGTAGTAAAACGTCGTCATCTTTTGCCAGCTAATTCCCTCAACACTTTAACCACCATGGCGGTATTAATTATCGGTTTTGCCATCGGTGAACCTTTATTAGCTTTTGCTGATAGTATTTTCGGCACCAGAGCCGGACAATTTGATATTGGCAAAGTGATGATTGTCGGTGCTTTTTATATAATTGCCGGTTTAATTCTAATTATCCTGCGAACTAACGAAAAATATGTCATTCCTACCGCAGAACAGCCCCATGTTTGGGAAGATATCCGCGACGGCATTCGTTACCTCAACAAAAATCATAAAGTTCGTAATGCTCTGATTCAATTAGTCATCTTATTCTGTATTTTTGCTGCTCTATCGGTATTAGCCGTCAGTATGGCCGAAAAACTACCCGGGTTAAAAGCTTCTCAATTTGGCTTTTTATTAGCCTCCTGTGGTGCAGGAATGGCAGTTAGTGCGATTACCCTAGGTTATTGGGGTCAAAAATTCTCCCACACCCAATTAAGTCTCTGGGGTTCCCTGGGTATGGCGGCAGCTTTAATCGGTTTATCTCTAGCCACAAAGAGTTTAATTTTAGCCTTCGCTATGACCGCTTTATTGGGCATTTTTGCAGCTTTAGTCGGGGTTCCCATGCAAACTACCCTACAGGCAGATACACCCCCCGAAATGCGCGGTAAAGTCTTTGGTTTAGAAAATAATGCCGTTAATATTGCCCTCTCTTTACCCTTAGCTGTTGCGGGTATCGCCGAAACTCAATTCGGACTCCGACCGGTACTATTAGCTTTAGCAGTTATGGCAGTTATCGGCGGTGGTTTTACTTGGTATGTTTCTCGCTCAGTAAACAGTAAACAGTAAACAGTAAACAGTTATCAGTTAGCAGTAAATGGTTCCCATTCTAGTGCCTTTTTTGCCACCTCGACAGTGACAAAGATTGTTAAAAGTTTCGAGGGTTTGATCGAGTTGCAAGCGAACCAACCGATAATCGCACCCAATATCAAAAAAGCGATTGAGCGCCAGTTTTTCAGTTCCCCTACTTTTTCGGCAAGATCGGCTGTTTTGTCCATCGACGGTTTCCAATCTTCTAGACGGGTTTCGATCGAGGTGAGCCGCTTATCGATATTTTCTGTTTTTGCACTCAGAGACTTGATGTCTGACTTGATTTCTGATTGTCCATTTTCTAGGCTAGTTAATCGGGACTCGATCGCTCTCATACCACCAACGATTAAATCTTCCAACCTTTTCAGATCATTCTCGGTAACTGCTGTCATGGGTTAAACTCCTCGAAGCTGATTTTTTTGCCCCAACCCGATGCCGGTCGAGTTAGCGATAACTTTAATTAGGGTCTGCTGAATAAATCTAAAAACCTTGTTGGGTAAGACTTTTAGACTTTTTGTCAATCAAAAAGTACCAGGCATGGGAGTGATCAGGGGGAAAATTCAGGTACTTTTTCCCTGAAAATTAGGTAGTTGACC
>NZ_JADBTZ010000101.1:0-5142 GCF_020245885.1 Microcystis sp. M165S2
AGGCCGAATTTGAAGTCTTTTCTGAACGAAACCCCCTACTATCTGTGGTCAAGGTTCAGTTTTTAGCTTGGTTATCGCTTTTTCCATTGTAGCTTAAAGCCGTCGTAAAACGACGGGGTTTTAACCCAAATTTTCGATAAACTGGAACCGATAGCTTGACAAGCAAATTTTTGTAAATTGAGTTTGAATCGATATATCTTTACAAAAGTATTGATTTAAACCTATGATATAAGCAGTGTGGGAAGTGTTCACCCGTTCCCCTCCATTCCTGCTTCTGTTTAGCAAAGCTCCTCAAGGCAGTAACAGAAGTGTAGCGCTCTAGAGGCTTCTCTTGATTCAAGCCACTTTACATCAACTGATCGTCTTTGAAGCGACCGCTCGTCATGGCAGTTTCACCAAAGCTGCTGAAGAACTATCGATCACCCAACCCACCGTTTCTACCCAGATGAAACAACTGACTAAAGCAGTGGGTCTGCCCCTATTTGAACAGATAGGCAAACGTTTGTATTTAACCGAGGCCGGACGCAGTTTATTAGTAACCTGTCAGGCAGTCCTCAAGGATCTTGATAACTTTGAGATGGCGATCGCTGATATCAAGGGCATTAAACAGGGTAAACTGCGTTTAGCGGCGGTATCCACAGCCCAATATTTAATCCCTCAGATATTAGGTCCTTTTTGTCAACAGTACCAAGGGGTAGATGTGTCCCTACAATTGACCAATCACCAAGATATAGAAGCAAGGATCATCAATAATGTTGATGACCTATATATTTTAAGCGAACCCCCCGAAGCTCTAAACCTCGAGATTCGAACGTTTCTGGAAAACCCCCTTGTCGTTATTGCCCGCAAAGATCACCCCCTAGCGGGACAGAAAAAAATTCCGATTAAACGGCTGCAAGGGGAACCTTTTATCATGCGAGAAATGGGATCGGGAATTAGACGGGCAGTGCAGCAAATTTTTCTCGACCATGGCATCACTGTATCTCTGCGTTTGGAAATCGGCAATAATGAAGCCATTAAACAAGCGATCGCCGGTGGTTTAGGAATTTCGGTTCTGTCTCAGCACGTCTTAAATTTAGATAATCCCAATGGGGAATTTGCCATCCTTGACGTGGAAGATTTTCCCATCCAACGCCATTGGTATGTGGTTTATCCCAAGGATAAAAAACTATCGGTGATCGCCAAGACTTTTCTTGATTATCTCCTCAATATTCAGCCCCAATCCCTCTTAAAAGTCAAAATTTCTGGATAAGAAACCCCATCTTGAACAAAGATGGGGCAGGGCAAAAATCAAATCAATCTAAACAGTAACAGGTTCTCGATCGAGGGGTTTAACGCGATCGAGCAGGGCCTGCAATTGTTGCCCTTCGATCACCTCTTTACTGAGGATTTCTTGGGCAATTTCTTCGAGTAAATCGCGATTTTGAGCGAGAATATCCAAGGCCTGCTGATGACCATTTTCGACAATCTCTTTCACTTCATTATCGATCGCTTTGGCCGTGTCATCGCTCACCAAGCGCCGGGGATTCATCATGCCATCTCCCAGAAAACTATTCTGTTGACCTTTTTCGTAGGCTAGGGGACCGAGGGTCTTACTCATACCATAGGTCGTCACCATGCGTTCGGCCAAGTCCGTCGCCCGCTGCAGGTCATTAGCGGCCCCAGTAGTAATACTACCGAAGATAATTTCCTCGGCAGCCCGACCACCTAAAAGAGTAGCAATTTGGTCGCGTAATTCCGTATCATCCATGAGGAAACGGTCTTCCGTGGGCATTTGCAGGGTATAACCGAGGGCTGCCATGCCGCGAGGCACGATCGAAATCTTGGCAACTTTACCACCCCCCGGCATAACTGCACCGACGAGAGCGTGACCAACTTCGTGATAAGCGACGATTTTCTTCTCTTTTTCCGACAGAACCCGGCTTTTCTTCTCTAAACCGGCCACTACCCGCTCGATTGCCTCATTAAAGTCCTCTTGGGCGACGGTGCTGCGTTGATTGCGCGCTGCCAATAAAGCCGCCTCATTGACTAGATTAGCTAAGTCAGCACCAGCAAAACCGGGGGTACGGGTAGCAATCTGTTTTAAATCCACACCCGATCCTAATTTTACCTTACCTGCGTAGATTTCGAGGATTTTTAAGCGTCCAGCCAGATCGGGGCGATCAACTAACACTTGACGATCAAAACGGCCGGGGCGTAAAAGGGCGGTATCAAGAGTTTCGGGGCGATTAGTAGCGGCCAGCACGATCACCGTCGCATCGCCGGCGTTAAAACCGTCCATTTCCGTCAATAATTGGTTTAAAGTCTGTTCCCGTTCATCGTTACCCCCCATAAAATTACCGTTAGCGCGAGATTTACCGATCGCGTCTAATTCATCGATAAAAATAATACAGGGGGCTTTTTTCTTGGCCTGTTCAAACAGATCTCGCACTCGGGCCGCACCTGCACCGACAAAGAGTTCCACGAATTCCGAACCTGAGATACTAAAGAAAGGAACCCCCGCTTCTCCCGCGACTGCTTTTGCCAGCAGGGTTTTTCCTGTCCCCGGCGGACCGACTAAGAGAACACCCTTGGGAATCCGCGCCCCGATTTGAATGTAACGTTGGGGATATTTGAGAAATTCGACGATTTCGGCCAATTCGGTTTTCGCTTCTTCCACACCGGCCACATCTTCAAAAGTGGTTTTGGTGGTATCTCCTTCCACATAGACTTTAGCGCGACTTTTGGTAATCGATAAAGCCCCGGCCGGACCACCGCCACCGCTGCGAGCGAGGAAAAATTGCCAAATACCAACAAAAATCAGGGGAGGAATCACCCAACTAAGGACACTACCAATCCAGCCATTTTTTGGTGGTGGTGCGGCGGCGAATTCTACGCCCTTGACTTCTAGACGTTTGGGCAATTCTAGGTCAAAAATCGGTGTAGTGCTGAAAATTCGTCCGTAGTTGCCCTCTTGGTCGTTTTTAAGCTGATAACGAATCTCATTCTGTCCCACGGATACCCTAGCGACGTTGCCATCTTCCACTTGGTCGATAAAGAGACTGTAGGGAACTTTGGGGACGCTAGGGCCAAATAATTGCGGGAAAAGGAGATTAACAATCAGAAATAAGCCGCCTACGGCTAATAAAACATTACCGATCAGGCGAGATTGTGAAGGAGGTTTGCTTTTTATACTCATTGCTGGGCCTGATTGATTAAAATTAGTCTCTATCCTTCCCTAATTGTAGGCTGTTGACTGCTCAAGTTCAGATTGAATCAGGCGGGGGGATTACCGTCGTCTTCGGGCGGTTTTTGCCCTAGTAAAGCCTCTAGACGGGTTTGGGCAAGCTCAAAATCCGGCGCAATCCCTAAAGCTTTTTGATAACAGGCGATCGCTGCTTGGGTTTCGCCCAAATTTTCTAGGGTACTGCCGCGATTGTACCAAGCTTGATAAAAATTATCGTCCGCTTCTAGCACCTGTTGCCAACATTCTAACGCTTCTTGCCAACGTTGCAGTCCGTATAGGGCGCTGCCCCTAGCGTTAATGACTTGGTGATCGTTGGGGGTGATTTCTAGGGCGCGATCATAACTATTTAAAGCTTCTTCGTAGTTACCGATCATGGCTAAGGCACTACCACGATTATGCCAGGCCGAGGCTAATTGGGGATCGATCGTCAAGGCCTGTTCCCAGTCGGCGATCGCATTTGACCAATTGCCTAAATTTGCCTGTTCTAAGCCCTGATTAAACCAATCTGCGGCAGTTTCAGGGTTTTTACCTTCCTGTGAGGAAAATTGAGCGATGAGACTATCAATAATGCTTTCTGCGTCCTTATTTTCGATGCCTAATTGTTCGGCCATTTGGCCCGCTAGGGTAGGATCGTTTTGCAGACGGTTAAATAATTCATCGAGGGTGAGGGTTTCTAATTGGGGATTTTCCGAGTCAACACCGTTAAAATCGCTAGTTTCACCCGAATATAAGAGATTTTCTGGGGGTTGCGGCAGGGAATAACTGCCCGGGTCCTCATCCTTGCCGGCGTATTCCCAGATTAAAGTGGCAGTTTCTTTGGTGTAGAGTTGATAACCGATCTCGTAGGAAGCTTCACCAATACGTTCAATCCCGGGAAAAGCGCGAGCTAATTCTCCTAAACGAATCATTCTGGTGGCGAGAAGTTGGTTAAGGGAAGCGGAGGATTGCAGACGGGTTCCAAAACGCTCTAACCATTCTACCCAATCTTTTTGCCGACCTCGATCGCCCAGTTTCTCAAAAAATCTCAGAATTCTGCCTTCGTGCCAACCGTGGGCCACTCCATCGAGTAACTGCATATAGAGAAACTCGTAATCTGTATCGGTTAGGGGAACAGATTCGATCGCTTGTACTTTCCCCTTTCCCCCTTGTCCCCCCAAAAGTCGGGTAAAAAAGTTTTCGATCGCACGCCAAAGTTTTCTTAAAAGTCCCTGCATTCTAATCTCGACACTGGTTTTATTAATCTTGCAAGCATCACCCAATTAGTCTAGCAGTTATCAGTTATCGGGGATTGACTCTCCCCCGCTAACCGCTCGCGCGGTGTAGCGGGGGATTCTCGGTTCTTAGGCTTTTAACTAGATCCACCGAGTTTAACCCAGTCGATCCCCGTCAAATCGCCTCCGCGAGCGTTTTCTAACACGGTCAGTCCGACCGCGTTTTTTCCTCGGTTCTCAATTACCTTCGCTGATGCCGTATCTCTCGGTTCAATGTGGCCGCAAGAATCACACCGGTGAACTCTTTCCGATAACGCTTTTTTACCAGTAATTGCGCCACAATTCGGACACTCTTGCGAGGTTCCGTTTTTATCAACCTTAAGATAATATTTTCCCCGTTTCCAAGCGACAAACGGTAATATCTCGTTAATAAAACTACCGATACCTGAATCCAGAGATTGTTTTCTAACGATCCCTCTAGACCAGGAAACGAAGTTAATATCTTCAAGGAAGATGTTATCAGCGATATCACAAAGGTAATGAGCTAGTTTAAAGTGCCAATCTCTACGAGTATTAGACACTTTTTCGTGTAATCTTGCTATCTTCTCCTGAAGTTTTAACCAATTGTTCGAGCCTTTGACTTGATGTTGCAAGCGTCTTTGTAGCAATTTAAGCTTACTCTGTACTTTCAACAAAAATCGAGGG
>NZ_JADBTZ010000102.1:0-20798 GCF_020245885.1 Microcystis sp. M165S2
ATAGTCAAGCCGGAAGAAGTTCAAAAAGCTGTAGAATTAATTAATCATCGTCCTCGAAAATGTCTTGACTATCGAACCCCTTTTGAGGTATTCTATGAATTATCATCAGACATTGATGCACTTCATTTTTGAATTGGCGACCTTCTAGCTGTTGATTAATTAATTTGGCGATACCTAATTGACGATTGAGATGACAAGAATTGGGGTTAACATGATTAGCTAATTCCAGAAATCTGACCCCATTTTGATTATAAAAAGCCAGGGATGAGCGATATAATATTTCTGTAGATAAAATCAGGGTTTGCTCGTTATAATTAGCAGTCTCCAATAAATCCCTTAATAACTCCTGTCGGTTATGGGCAGGAAAATAGTAAATTAAACCCAAGGGATAATTAGCATTAACCGATGATAGCACTTGGACTAAAGCATTAAAAGCATTTTGTGCCGCTAAATCTCGATCGCCTACTAGATAATAAACTAAAGCTAAATGGGCAGTAGCAAGGGGATAAACCGCCATTTCTAGGACTCTTTGCAGAGATTGAAAAGCCATCTCCACATACATTGATCGCATTGGGGAATTTTCCGCTTCAATTAAAGCCATCACCGCACAATTATGAAAATCTAAAGCCGTTTCCGGTTCATCCCAATTAGTAGATAGATTTTCTGCGATTAAAAACTCTCCATCGACTACCGGATTAATTGACTGGAGATATTGACGATAAAGCGCTAAATAATCACTCATAATCTAGTATGGCCTGCACCCATTTGGGCGGACGAGAAATCGGATTACCGAGGCGATCAAGAACTAATAACGCCACTAAATGCACGGCAAATAGGTATAATAAACTATTGACAAATATGCCCACAACTGCCATCGATTGAACTTGCAGCAGCGTCGGTTTAGCGAGAATCCCTAACTGGGTGAAAATCCAATCGATAAAATTAGTCGCTTGGGTAATCACATATAACCAAAGATTTTCGCCTAAAAGAATTGAAAATAGCCAAAAACGAAAGAATAAACCAAAAGCCCCCAACAGTCCCCCAGTCAAGATAGAAAATTCCCAGCGCGCACCCCGGCGCCAGCATAGCCCCAATTGTAACCCCATCAAGCCGTGGGGAATCAAAAAGACGATACTGCGAGTCGGTCCCATCAACACCGACAAAAGTAAACTAGAAACTAATGCTGTCATGGAAGCACAACGAGCGCCCCAACGTAAATAGGCTAAAGCGATAGGAATCGGGAAGAAAACCCTTAATAACGGTCCGAGGGGAAAATAATAGTCAATTAACCAGATTAAACTGGTAGCGCTGGCCAAAAAAGCCGTCTCCACCGTGATCAGGGTAGCGATAGACTTGAGAGGAGATGGTTGGATAGGTTTGGCAGTGGGTTTATCTAGGGGTTTCTCCTCTTCCCCCAGATCTACCCAATTGCTTTCATCTATTGTCTCTTCTGAGGATTGAGCGGGAGAATTAGCGTTAGAATCATTCATTCTATCAGTTATCCGGTGGTCGGGACGGGTTGGCAAGCTATTCTTAGCTTAGACTTGTGACTCCCAGTCAGGCAAGAGGCAAAAAATACTAAGCTGTTGACTATCTAAATGGGTGAGGGGTGGGGTAATTTACGGAAAATATTCCTATTTTCACTGAAAAAAACTGGCTCTAAATACCTTCTAAATCGGCTCCTAACTCCCGTAAGCGAGATTTTAATTGTTCTATTTGTTGTAAAGCTAAAACCTTCTCTTGACGTTCCTGTTTAGCCACTTCTGCGGGGGTAGGAATTAATTCAGCCTCCCTATTAAAATAGCGTAATTGTTGTTGATAAATACCCAGAAATAAGCCTAAGCGATCGCTCCATAGCCAACCCCTGTCCGTCGGTTCAATTGCTTGATATTGCCCTTCCATGAGCCGAAATCCTTGTAATTCTAAGGTTTCAGGATCGAACCAAAAATAATCGGGAGTGCGAAAAATATCTTGATAAATTTGTTTTTTCTCGCCGCGATCTATTTTGGCGGTACTAGGAGACAGAATTTCCACGATAACATCGGGATATTTGCCCCCTTCTCCCCAAACTAACCAACTTTTTCGCTCTAAGCGTCTTTCTGTTCCCAAAACGACAAAAAAATCTGGCCCGCGAAAATCCTCGGATTTTTTCTGATTAGGACTATAATAAATGCTCAAATTAGCGGCGGCAAAATAATCATTACGATCTTGCCATAACCATTCTAAAGACTGAAGTAAAATCAGAATTTGTTGTAAATGAGCGTAGCTTTCCAAGGGGGGTTCCTCACTCCAGATATCCCTAGGGGGAAATTTTACCTCATCCGCACAGGACTCGTTATTATCGATGATGGGAAAAGTGGTCATCTTTTTTGAGGTTGGGTGTCGGTCATCTCATTATATCAAAAAAGGTGGGCTATAAACCCACCAGAAAAGTAATCAAAAAACCTCAACGATAATTAGGACTTTGGATATCTCTAAGACGCGCTTCGGGACGTTTAAATCTGTCCATTTGTGCCTCAAAGAATTGACGATTTTTGAGTAAATGTTTGGGATTAGGATCGTCGAGGGGATAGAGTAAAGCAGTGCGTAGAGCTTGAATAACTGCCGAAGTCACATTATACATCGATCGCTGAAAACTAATCCCCAATTGAATCAAAATATCGTCTTCCCCCCGGCACTGTTGCTGATAGTAATCGATCAGATATTGGGGCAAGAAATGATACATATCATCCATTAACAATGTGGGGGGGATTCCCGCAGTACCCACGGGGAAAACATCAGCGTAAAGAATGCCATAGTGAAAGTCTTTTTGTTGGTAGGGAACCTGTTTTGCTTGGGCATTATAGGACTTTGTACCCCGGAAGGGAGCAGTACGATAAAAGACGGCTTCCACATAGGGTAAAGCCGCTTCATAAAGCCAAGTAAAAGCCTTTGATTTGGGGATAATTTCGTAGCATTGACCATCAATATAAACGTGATGATAAATTGGCCGGCCAGCGATGGCAAAAATGCCATTAACGAGGAAATTCATAGCATCAGGAACACCTTTAAACCCGCCTTCATCGTAGATATCGGACATCTCGAAAAACACCGGAGCCATCACTTCCCAGAATAGTCCTAAATTGGAGTAATAGGACATCATCCGCACCTGTTCCAAGAACATATCGGGGAACAGGTCATAAAGTTTCATCATCACGGGATTTTTCTTGAAATAGGCCTTAATAGCGCGGTCGGCATTTTGGCGATATTCTTCTGAATCAAGATAGGCATCAAATAAACCCCAACCCATATCGCGGCCATGCCACAACATGGCTTGCATACAAGCTTCGGCAAATTCCATATTAATTCGGTCATGCCAAAGATGATGGATTAATCTGGGCATTTTTTGGGTTTTACCTTTATCCATGAATTCTAACAATTCAGGGTGAGCAGAACCTGTGCCGCGCCAGATGCGTAAATCGGCATTATCGCCAGCGTAATGATTTTGTAGGTCTAGGTATTCTTGGGGCAGAAAATATTTAAAAAAGGGCAAAGGATCCAAGAAAACTCTTTCGGCAATGTAGAGAAGATCACGCCAATAAAAATCCATCGGTACGGCATAAGCTTTATAAATCCCGATAATTTGCATCAGGTTTTCGGGAGTATCCGGTAACATGGATCCACCCGCTTCTAAACGCTGGATAATTTCGGCAAATTCGTGAGTAGAAGGGGGAAGTTTGGCTTTGATTAATGTCCCAGTCATAGTTTTAGGTAAAGTAATTAGCGGCGGTTACAATAATTCGGAAACAGCAAGGGATAACTAACTATTACTCAAAAATTTACCCCGATTCAACCAGTTGGTTTTTGAGGACTTTTGCGGAGATTTTTTGAAGACAAAACTAGGTTTTGCTTCTCCCGATAAGCTGGCAACCATCGAGTTAGTGGTGGGTTCAATCCAACGGACTAAATAATTGGGTTGAATACCTAAAAAGACGATTAATACCATTAGGACAAAAGCGGGGATAGTTTCCGATTTCAAGACTTTGGGATAGTAGGCAAGTTTGTTATCCAATTTACCAAAACAGGTGCGATTAAGCAGGATAACAAAGTAAACCGCCGTTAAACCGGAAGCGATGATACAGAGAACCGTCTGCACGGGAAAACGGGAAAAACTACCCTGAAAAACGATAAATTCCGCCACAAATCCCACTAATCCGGGGATACCGGCGCTGGCCATACCGGCGAGAATTAACAGGGCGCTAACCAGGGGTAAACCGCGAATTGGGTTCATTAAACCGTTTAAAACGTCTAAATCTCTAGTTCCGGCTTTGCGTTCGACAATGCCCACCAGATAAAATAAGAGGGCGAGAATGAGACCGTGGCTAATCATTTGCGCGACGGCACCAAGGACGCTTAAACCCGTGCCGGCGGCGGCTGCTACCAGTATATAGCCCATGTGACCGATCGAACTGTAGGCCACCATGCGTTTAATGTCTTTTTGGGCAATAGCGCTCAAGGCCCCGTAAATAACGCTAATAACGCCGACAATTGCCAGTCCGGGGGCGATTAAAGACCAAGTTTCGGGGAATAATTGCAGACCAAAGCGAACTAAGCCATAAGTACCGAGTTTAGCGAGGATACCACCTAATAAAATTGCTGTAGCGGGGGAAGCTTCCGTATAGGCATCCGGTAGCCAAGTATGGAGAGGTACGAGGGGTATTTTGATGCCAAATCCCACTAACAGCAGAGTTAAGAGCAGTAATTGGGTTTTTTGGGAGAAATCGGCGGTCGAGAGGGAAGAATAGTCAAAAGTGCCGCCATTGAGGAAACCTATGCCTAAAAATGCCGCTAGGACTAATAACCCGGAGACGGCAGTGTAGAGAAGGAATTTAATCGAAGCATAGCCACGTTTTTCGCCTCCCCAGATAGCAATCATCAGATAAAAGGGGATTAATTCTAGTTCATAGAAAACGATGAACAGCAGCAGGTTTTTGGCCATTAATGCCCCAGAAACCCCAGCGTTAATCAGGAGGATTAGGATGTAATAAAGTCGGGGACGCTCTATTTTTTCTTCGCTACTATAGATAGCTATTCCTGTCAAGAAACAGTTTAAAATAATTAACGGTAAGGACAAACCATCGACTCCGAGGTTATAACTTAAACCGATTGGTTTTGCCCATTCGCGGTATTCAGAAAATTGAAAGCCATTGCTGGTTAAGTTATATTGGGTCAGCAGATATAAAGACCAAAAGAGGACGGCGGCAACAAAAAAGAGGGTAATTTGACGTAATTTTGCTGGGGCAAATTTATCGGGGAAAAGACCGACGATAATTGCTCCAATTATTGGCAACCAAAGCAGGGTACTGAGCATATTGGTATCGATCGAATTTACAATGACTGGGATGAGAAAACGATTAGCCAACCAACACGATGACTAATCTGGAATTGACTAAATTAAACTCACTTTTCCGCTATCGAGATCATAGTAGGCTCCGACAACTTTTAATTGTTTGCCGTCCACTAATTCACCGATAACTGGGGATTTGCCTAATTTCTCTACTTGATAGTTAACATTGGATTTAATTGCTCGCTCAAGTTTGTTAGAACCGGGTTGTCTTTCGGCTCGATCAACTCCCACCTGTAATCCATCGATTAAACGACCGATTTGTCCGGGAAAACGACCCCCTTCAATGGTGGCTTTTACCGCTCCACAACGGGAATGGCCGAGAACAATAATTACCTTAGCTCCTAATACCAACGTGCCGAATTCGAGGCTACCAATTTCTTCGGAAGTGGCTAAATTTCCCGCTACCCGACAAACAAATAGATCTCCTAATCCGCGATCAAAAACGATTTCTGCCGGCACGCGAGAATCGGCACAGCCCAAAATTGCCGCAAAAGGGGCTTGACTTTCGGCCACTTCTGTGAGTCGAGCTTGATCGCGGTTAGGACTTTTTTGTCTTCGTTCCCAGAAACGTTGATTGCCTTCCATGAGCATAGTTAAAGCTTGGTCGGGGGTCAATCCTTTATTTTGAGCAGTCAGCCATGGCTCAGAATTAACAGCAGTTTGGGCGTTAGTTTGGGACAGTTGCGAGCCTAAAATAGTAGCGGCCAGACCAGTTCCCAAAAAACCACCACCATAACGGATTAATTGGCGACGAGAGGTATTGAACATAGCTAGTTGTTTCCATTAATCAGGACAAGTCCTATTGTCGGGGCAAGGGATACTAAAGAAAAGCCTAAGTTATCAAATCTTTAACTGAAAACTAGAGAAATCTGTGATAACAACGGCCAACAGATGATAATACCGATCAAAGCGACCCCCAAAATAATCGACAGAAAGTAAAATTGGGTTTGGCCCGAAACGTTATATTTCAAACTCTGACCACCAAAAACCGTGGCTAATCCCACCAGGTTAACGACACCATCCACCAGAAAGGTATCGATCCAGTTAATAATTTGCGAGATTAATCCGACGACAAAAACGATGGTAACTTTATACAATTGGGCTGTATAAAGGTCGTTGGCAAAGAAATCTTGAAGAGCTTTGGGTTGAAAAACGATCGGTTTGGGGATATTATCATTCAGGTAAACATAGGCTGCTGGAATTACGCCAGCAGCGGTGGAAAGTACCAAGAGAAAAGCCACTCCCAGATTTAAGTTACTTGGTAATAAATGCCATTGCGCTAATAAAATCGGCACATGAATGGCGAAACCCATGGTCACAGTCATGGGTATAACTAAGGGCCAAAGAGCTTCCGGAGAGCGCAGGGTCATCGGTTTGATTTTACCGCCAAAGAAAACGCAAAATTCTCTAGTGACACTAAAAGCAGTTAAGGCATTGACCAACAATAGCACTAATAACAGTAAACCACTGATTTCCGAGAGGCGATCGCCCATGCGCGCTAATGCCCAAAAACCACCAAAGGGAGGCAGTGCGACTAAACTAGCTGCACCAACGAGATAACAAATACCAGAAACGGGACGACGGGACCATAAACCGCCGTATTGGCTTAAATCTTGGCTGATATTATTCCAAATGATGTTACCCACCACCATGACTAACAGGGACATAGCGATCGCGTATGTAAAGAGTAACACTAAAGCGGTTTCCGTTTGTCCGGTGGCAACAGCGATAAAAATCAGTCCCATGTAGGCACTGACGGAATAGGAAAGGGAGCGCTTGACATCGATCTGGGCGATCGCAATTAACCCAGCACCGATGGCAGTAACAGAGCCAACAATGGTCATCACCTGCAAGGTTAAGGGCGATAATTGTAGCACCGGCTCTAATTTCACTAATAACCAAGCACCAGTGGAAACGACGACGGTATTCCGCAGAATTGTCGCTGGCATCGGTCCTTCCATGGCCTCATCTAGCCATAAATGTAGAGGAAATTGAGCGCATTTGCCCATCGGACCAGCAATCAGGGCTAAACAGAGTAAATTAGCCACATTGGGGTTTAAATTGGCTGTGGCCGCCCATTCTGCCAATTGGTCAAAGTTCCATGTTCCCGCAAGGGGTAAAAGGGCCACTACTCCCATCAACAGGATTAAATCGCCAATCCGTTTAGTCAGAAAAGCATCCCGCGCCCCCGTCACCACCAGAGATTGATTGAACCAGAAACCAATCAGCAGATAAGTGCCGAGGGTGAGAACTTCTAGCACACAATAGCTGAAAAATAGCGAATTACAGATAACTAGGGCGCACATACCCCCTTCAAAGAGGGCGACGAGAGAATAAAACCTTGCCCAACCCCAATCCATTTCTAGATAGGCGATCGCATATACCTGAGCGGCGAGGTTTAAGCCGGTAATTAGCAGTAACGCCCCAATATTAACAGCTGAAATCTGCACATCTAAAGATATGCTTAAATTTGCGGCATTTAGCCAATTAAATGCTATGGATTGAGGCGGACGACCCCAAACGGCGATCAAAGCAAAAAGGCTATGGAAAAAAGCCAAGAAAGTCATGATCAAGTTCAGATAACCGGCCGGTCGCGGGCCGGTTTGCCGGATAATACCGGGAGACCAAGGTAGAGCGAGAAGTGCGCCCGCAAAGGCGTAAAGAGGTACCAACCAGATAGTCTGGCTGAAGGACTCGAACATATAAACACCTCAAGAAAAAAAATGATCCTGAATTAAAGTTTAAGGTTTAATGGCTCACTAATAAGCTGTCACCATTTTTTAACGGGGCATTAATCGGGATAGTTTGACTAGCTTCCAGCAGGTATTTTAAAAAAGCATCAGCAATCACGGAAAGTTGTTTTCCGGCCAAGTAACAAACGTACCAATTGTGCTGAATCGGAAAATGTTCCACGTCGAGGATGGCTAATTCGCCGTTTTCCCCTTCCGAGATGAGAGTATGCTTAGATAGTACCGATAGTCCTAAACCGCCAGAAATAGCCTGTTTAATCGCCTCGTTACTGCCTAATTCCAAGCGCACCTTCACCTTAATATCGTGGAGATTAAATAATTTTTGTACCGCTTGGCGGGTTCCAGATCCCGATTCGCGCATAATAAAAGGTTGCTGGTTGAGGGATTCAAGGGGGAGATTTTTCTTACCCACCAATGGATGATCTCGTCGCGCCACCACCACTAGGGGATTTTCGAGGAAAGACTGAGAACAAAGTTCCACTTCTTCTGGCGGTTGACTGAGAATATAGAGGTCATCCTCGTTGTTTAACATTCGCTCTTGCAGTTTCTGATGATTAGTCACTTGCAGGGCGATGTCAATACCGGGATACTGTTGACAGAATGCCCCCAGTAATCGCGGTACAAAGTATTTAGCGGTAGTAATTACGCCTAAAGTCAGCTTTCCCTGTCTAGTTCCTTTAATATCGGCCACTTTCATTTGAAAGTTGTCCAATTTATTAAAAATCTCTTGACAGGTGAACAGTAATTCCTTACCCGCTTCGGTTAAAAATAAACGTTTGCCAATTTGCTCGAATAGCGGTAAACCCACGGCTTTGGTGAGTTGTTTGACTTGGGTTGAGACGGTAGGTTGAGTGATAAATAACTCCTCGGCCGCCTTGGTAAAGCTACTGTGTCGAGCGGTAGCCTCAAAAACCCTTAACTGGTGCAGGGTTGCCTGTATCAAGTTCTTATCCCCTTCTCAATAACAACTATTTGTCACCATCAATCCTAACGTTTTTATAGATTCTAGTCAATTAATTTTTTGATAAATATAGACTTTAATAGATATAACCGCCGCTTAAGACCTTTTTCAGCTTTTTCTCCCCATACCCCATTACCCCATCTCCCCAATTCTTAATTGATAATTCATAATTCCTATTAATATATTTTAATTTCAGCTTTCATGATCGATAAAAATCTTGCTATAATCAGAAAAAAACCATCTATTAAAAATAAAAGACAATGGTTAGTTATCTTGATATTGACGACGATCTTCTTTTCCCCGATAGCGATGGTCAACCGATGGCAGATAATACCGAACAATATGAGTGGATTGTCAAAATTAAGGAGAATTTAGAGATTATCTTTGCGGATGACCCTAAGGTGTTTATTGCCGGAGATTTACTCTGGTATCCTCTGCGTTCTACTTTGGTTTCACCGGTTGCTCCCGATGTGATGGTAGCCTTTGGCCGTCCCAAAGGACGGAGGGGTTCCTATCGTCAATGGCAGGAAGAAAATATCGCTCCTCAAGTGGTTTTTGAAATTCTATCACCGAAGAATACAAAAGCAGAAATGAGTCGAAAATTAGAGTTTTATGACACATATAGTGTAGAAGAATACTATTTATATAACCCGATGCGCTGTCGTTTACAAGGATGGCAAAGACAGGGAGAAAAGTTAAGAGAAATTATCCCCATCAATGACTGGATAAGTCCCCGTTTAGGTATGCGTTTTATCTGGGATAAATCTAGTTTAGAATTGTATCGTCCTGATGGAGAGAAATTTTTAACAACTGTTGAGTTAGAGTCTCAAATGCGTCAAGAAAAGAAACGCGCTGATAGAGAAAAGAAACGCGCTGATAGAGAAAAGAAACGTGCCGATAAAGAAAAAAAACGTGCGGATCGACTAGCGGAACGCTTACAGGCGTTAGGATTAAGTTTAGAAGAAGAATAATACCATTTTTCTTTATTCGTAGCAGGCATGACCATCTCTGTCGTTACTTTGGAAAAATGGTATTTAGATCAGGTTTTTTTCATAAGTTATTAGTAAACAGTAATCAATGAACTGATAACTGATAACTAAAAAAATCTTTAAACTTCTAATAAATTTTCTAGGCGATCGAGAACTATATCGGTGATGCACTTAATCCGGTATAAACAGGCTTTAGTATCTGTGGAGTTGAAAGTGCCATTTTCCCAATACTTGTTACTACCGGCACCCCCCCCACAAACCCCAAAATAATCACATTTTTGCCGACATAAATCGACTCCACCGCGCATATCAGCGTAAATTTGTTGAAATTTCTCGGTTTCACAGATAGATTCCAGAGAATCGCTCAAAACATTACCAAAGATAAAATCACCGTAGGGTTGGGTTTTAATCGATAGTAATTCCGGATCAAAGGTGGAAAAATTACCTTTATGATCGAAATTGACAATCATAAAAGGTCGATTCATATCGGTATTTTCTAAGCGTTCATCGGCATAAATCAAACTACAGATCGATTCAAATTCCCGCAGCTTAAATTCTCCTTGTTTGGCCGTGACTAACTCCCAAAATCTGGCGATAAACTGGCGATAACGTTGTTCAATGCCTAATTTATCCAAGGAAGATTGCGAATGAATACCCTCGGTTTCTTCCATATTAAAAGCCACATCGGTAAGACCATGATCCCAAAAAAAGTTAAAAATTTCGTCGGGATAGTCGAGAGAATCTTCTGTTAAAACAGCGATGACACTCACATCAATTTCATGTTTTTGCAAGAAAGAAATCCCCCGCATTGTAGCAGCATGACTGCCAGTTCCCTTGCGGTTTTGCCGGTGGATATCGTGAATAAAAGCTGGTCCATCAAGACTGACTCCCACATAAACATCATGCTTTTTAAATAATTGACACCAAGCATCGTTAATATAAGTGGCGTTAGTTTGTACCGAATGACGAAAACAGTAACCCTGCTGATTATATTTCTCGCTAACTTCCGCAATTTTAGCAAAGGCACTTTCATAAAAACTGATGGGAACTGCTAAGGGTTCGCCGGCGTGCCAGCAAATGGTAAAATCATTTTGGAGAAAACGACTGCTAAAAACCCTCTGAAAAATCGGCTCGATTAAATCTAAGGATAAGGTATTTTTTAAGTGGCGATCGGGTAAATAACAGTAATCACAATTGAGATTACAAAAAGAAGTCGGCTGCACGACTACTAAAGTAATTGGACCACAATCCGACCAATCTATATTTGTGTTTTTTTCCATCATTCTATTTTTAAAATCCTCCCTTACATATGATAACCGATAACTGATTCTGGCAAGTGTATCTTAATTATACATATACTATTTCCTATTCCCTCAATAATAAATAATATAATTGACCAGGAGTATTAATTAAACCGGCTCGCTCGCCAGCATTTTTTCCTGTTCCCATAAAAATATCTACCCTCCCAGTACCTTTAATCGCGCTGCCAGTATCTTGATCGAGAACATAGCGACTAACTAATTTTTTATTAAGATTTCCCTGGGGAATTTCTGTCTCAATTAATGCTAAAGCACCGGGGGGGAAAATACTTTTATCTGTAGCGATCGATCTTTCCGGTAAAACCGGAACTCCAAGACTACCAGTGGCAGGCGCGCCGTGGGTTTCTCGAAAGAAAATAAACCGATTATTGCGGGGAATATAATTCTTTAATTGCTCGGGATTATTTCTGAGAAAATCTAAAACCATTGGTAAGGTTAAACCCTCAGCAGGAAAAATACCATCGGCAATCATTTCTTTTCCCAGACTTGTGTAGGGATGCTCGGTATTGCCATCAAAACCGATGCTGATAATTTGACCATTAGGTAAACGTAATTTCGCCGAACCTTGCACATGAACTAAATAAGCTTCTAAGCGATCTTTTAACCAGACTAATTCGTATCCCGCTAGACGGCTATTTTCCCCCAGTAAACCATCTTTTCCCTCTAATTCTACCCTAGCTGGATGGGGTTTAGACCAGCGAGAAAAGTTAGCAGGTCGGCGATAGAGAGGATATTTATACTCGGCGTTTTTTTGGCGACTTGCTTGATAAATTGGCTGAAAATAACCAGTAAATTTAACATTTCCCTGGCTATCATTACCCAAAGAACGATACCAAATAAATTCTTTTTTAACTGCCTTTTGTAGAGCTGCGGGAGTGGGAGAATTCTGCACTAATTGACGAAAACGTACTAAGGAACGATGCACTCGCTGACGAGTTATTTCAGGAATAGGATAATTTTGATAGGCGCGGATCGCTGCCTGGCTATTCAGATAACGTAAACTATGATCGATCGCTTGTAGGAGGGTTTTTTTGTCCGTTAGCAGTCGTTCATCGTATCCCGTAGATGTTCCTAATTGTGAGATTTCAAAACGTTCTAGGGGCAAATTTGCGGGGGTGAGGGCAATTAATCCCAAGCTGAGGGGGAGGATTGTCAAAAGGTGTTTCATGGTGACAGGAGTGGGCAGCTATTGACTCGATTAACAATCAAGAAGGAGCAATGAGAAAAGTTGTTTCTTATTTATATCATGAGGATAGTTGTTGCCGATAAATCTTAATTTGTTCCAAGCGAGGGCCGACCTTAGAAATAATGGTAAATTCTAAATTTTGGTAATATAATTGTTCTCCCACCCGCGGTATTTTTTGCCAATGATGTAGGACAAAACCGGCTAGGGTTTGGTATTCATCGGCCAAGGGTAAACTTAAATTTAATGCTTTGTTCACGTCCTCTAAATTCATTTGTGCTTGTACGAGAAAAGTCGATTCATCGAGGAGTTGATATTCCACTGTTCCCGATTCATCACTAGGGGAAAAAGTTCCCAGAATCTCACCGATTAGATCTTTTAGGGTTAATAAACCGGCTGTTCTGCCAAATTCATCGACAATGATAACCATCTTTAAGGATGATTCCCGCATCACTGTTAGTAATTCATTTAAAGCAGTGGTTTCGGGGAAAAAACGCACAGGTTTTAACCAAGGTTTAATCGGAGTTGTTAAATTTAACTGACCTTCGGCAAGGGGTAAAGCTAAATCTTTAAAATCGATCAGACCACGGATATCATCACCGGAATCTCCTTCCACAGGATAACAAGAATAGCCACTGTTAACTACTTGGAGCAGTAATTCCTCAAAAGTTGCGGCCGAGGAAATAGCTATTAAACGGTTATGGGGAACCATGATTTCCGCGGCAGTGATTTCGCTAAACTGGAAAACATTATTTAAAATTTTCCTTTCCGCAGCTTCTAATCCCGTTAATTCCCCTTCCATGCTGATAATTAATTGTAATTCCTCGGAAGTTACCCGACTAGAACGCTGTAGATCCACTTCGGGGATACGGGTTAAAACCAATAAAAAACGAGTTGATTGGTTAATAATACCGATAAAAGGCTTAAAAATCCGGGAAATAACGCCAATAGGTGCCGCTAATAATCGCGCCATCGGTTCGGCATAAATTAAAGCTAGGGATTTGGGATAAAGTTCCCCAAAAACTATCTGGAGATAGGCCACGATTAAAAAAGCTAGACAAAGAGAAAAACCATGGGAGAGAAGATTTTGCCAGTTTAAAGAAAAGGGTAAAAAACTTAGTAATTTCTTCACAAAAACGGTCATGGTACTCTCCCCGATCCAACCTAAAGCTAAACTAGAAAGGGTGATGCCTAATTGGGTAGTGGAAAGTAAGCGATCGAGACTTCTTTGTAGAGATTGTACCGTCTGCGCTGGCACATCTCCCGCAGCTACTAGCTGACTGACGCGGGTGCGACGGACAGACACAAGCGAAAATTCGGCCGCTACGAAAAAAGCATTGAGGACGATTAGTAAAAAGACTAAAATTAAACGAGTCAATAAATCCTGATTATCCATAGCGAAAAGGCAAAATTCGCCTTTTTTGAAGTCTATCCTTTGGTTTCATCCTTTGATTGCGGTTTGTTTTTCTGTTGTTGCATATAAACTCTCACTCTTTTAATTACTTCTTCTTCTTTCACGGGGATAAAAGTTTGATTGCGACCATAACTGGTGCGATCGTTGGTAAACTTTTTAGCGGGATTGATATCCGGTTGACTGACTCCCTTCAGGGAGGCGATTCCCAATTGATAGGCTACCCAACCGCTACCGAAGCCGGCGGCTAACATGGCTACCATCAAAAGGAGTCCTAACTGCAAGGAGGTGCTGATTGAAAATTTTTTCATCTTGGTGGGGCTGGATTTTCACGTTCGGAGTAACTACCGATCTATAATGAGTTAATAGTATAACCCAGGGTTGGCCGAGCGGTTGAGGCAACGAACTCATAATTCGTCCTAGGCAGGTTCAACTCCTGCACCCTGGATACTTTTGATGGCTTCGGGTGATCGGGTTTGACTGCACTAGAGTAGGCGGCGGTAACAGATTACCTGACCATTTTCAGCTGCTTTGAGAACAGAAGTACAATCATTAATTTTATCCTTTTCATTTTTCAGGAAAGCTAAAAAAAACAAGAATCCCAGTAGTGTAGCTTTTTTGATGAACGAATCAATTCCCCAATGCTAGGTAATAGCAAATCCTGTTTTGAAAAGCTGATAACAATCAATCATATAGTCATTTCAAAAAAGCTCGAATCATTAAAAATTTGATTTCCCCAAAACTTTGCGCTTTAAAGCTAGAACACGAGGACGCGCACCTTGACTAGAAAATCCTAACCCTTCACGGAATATTTCGGGCATATAATAACGAACTGCATCTTCTTTATCCTTGTCCTCATAAATTACTCCCATTTGCTCAAGAATATTGACTGTATCAGCATTCAGATTAAACTGTTCTAGAGAAAAAGGAATTTTTTTATCACTATATGTAGGTAAACTTTTTTGTACCCAGCTTTTAAATATAGGATATTCTTCCTCAGACTCTCTAACTTTTTCTCGACTACAGGGTTCAAGCGCTCGTCGAATCGGTTGGGGAGGTAACAGTCTAGTATTCGACCATTTAGAAAATTGTATGTCTTGTTTGTTTTCTACAGTAATATTAGCAGCATGATACAAAAATCTCACAATATCCCTCGCTTGCAGTCTTCCATTAAAATCGGTTAAAGCGGCAAAAATCCAATTGTCTGACTTAGCTTCTCTTGCATTATCTGCTCCTAATTTTTTGCCCCAAAGTCGTTCTAGTTTTTCTTTTAAATCTTCAATTGAACAATCGAATAAATCTTGAGGGTTAGCATTAATAACCGATGATTGTATGCAGAGCCAATAGGAAAGTTTAAGAAACGATTCTAGATTCCAAGATAGATCATAATTACGATATAAGTTTTCAAATTGTTGCGAGTTTTGTGTGATTGTATTTCTCAAGAAATCTCGACGCAGAAAGACAATCAATCCGAGATTAGATTGCCTAATTTCTGAGAATTTATTGGGTAAATAATCGATCAAAGCTTTCAAGGCTTTTCGTTGACGGTTATCATTGGCAACATTAGGAAAAGCATCTTCTAATCCATCAAATAAAAATATAATCTTCGAGTTTTTTTGTTGAAGGTATTCATGCAGTTTATGTAATTGACAATTTTCAGGATTATAACCTAAAACTCTCGAAATTTCTTTGATCCAAAAATTTGTCCAATCAACCTCATCCCAATCCTGATTTGATAGCGACTGCGTGATTCTGTCTCTTAAATCCGAGGAGGAAAATTGATAATCATTATTAAGAACATTATTAACATTTTGCCGTGCTTGCTCAAGAATCTTTTTGGCCTTATCATTTAAATTTTGTGATTGCAGTAAAGGAAATATTAAACCGAGATTTTCTTGATTTTGAGGATCAACTTTATTTAAAAATTTTTCCCAAGACTGTAGGCGAGATAGCTGAATATAATTAAAGGTTTTTCCCGCACCTTTAGCACCAATTGAGATAACATTAGGTAGTTTATCTTGAAAATTACGAGCGAGATTTTTCAATGGCTCGGTAATGAGTAAATCTTCCCCTTCTCCCTTTTCTGCATAAATATATTTATTGCAAGTATCCCTGAGTTTTTTCACATCATCTAAGGAGTTATCTGAAGGTGTGACTGATGCAATGCTATTACTAGGTAATTTATCTTCTGCCCATTCTCTTGCCAGTTCCATCAAGGAAGTTGAACTTAATTTGTTTTGAGCTTCGTCCCAATTGTTAATATATAGTAACTCTTGGGCAAAATAAGTTTCTTTAATATCCAGTCTAGCAATATATAAAATCTCATCTTTTGGTTGAACATAAGCCGACTGTAATTGCTCTAAAATATTCTCAAATGCTGATAAATTTCTGACTTCTGGGGTTAAAAAACTAATAATTATCGAAGGATCATAATAATTATCATCCTTTACTTTTGAATCACTGGGAGCTAGTAAGCCAATTTTTTCTAAAACCATCCTGACACCTCGCCAAGATTGCTCATTAACTGTTGTTACTAAAAATCTTTGGATTCTAGAGTCAAATAAAATTGGGCTAGAAATTTCACTTAATCCTGCTCTTAAATCAATAAATATATAATCTACTGCTAATTTTTGCCCTAATTGATGAATTGCATCCCCTACCTCCCAAGCACCCGATGGATTTCTAGCTAAATTTTCTGGCAGTATAGGAGTATCTAAGAGTTCTTCTTCTTCAATAAAAGCGGGTAAAAAATATAAAGTTGATTTATTTTGCTGTTTGGCAGTTTTCTTAATTTCTTGAGTTACCCAAGAGAGTGCCACCTCTAGAGATGGCTTGGGATATTGATAAACTTCTAAAAAATTGCTCAAAGATACGGTTGCCTCTTGATTTTCATACCTTTGCCAATAGGTTAACCCCGGAGCCTCTAAATCTGAGTCAATAACTAAAATTTTAACTGGTTTATTTATCTCTTTTGCTCTTGCTAAGAGAGCAAGAATATAAGCAGCTAAATGTAGGGTTCTTCCCACACCACCTTTAAAGGAATAAAAAGCAACAATTTCTGGCTTATCTTGATAAGCATTTGGCAAAAAACTATCCGATTGATCTGAATCTGTATTTGCTTTTAAATAAGCGACTTCCTGCCAAAAAGGTCGAATCGATGGAGAAAAATCAGAACTATTATCTATTAAAATAAATTCTACAGGAATAGAAGCATTATCAATATCTAGCTGAATAATTTGTTCTGATTCTTGATACCAATCTCCAAACCATTCCTTTAATATTGAGTTAGCTTTGTGTTGATCATCTTGATTTTGAATACCAATCTCGAAAGCACTACTAAAACAACTAATTTTAACAATACCATCAGGTAAGTCATTTCCGTTAGCAGTTTCGCAAGCAATTTTTCTTTTAATATCAAACCAAGTTAGTAATGGCCGTCTTCTCATAGTCCCTGCAACTCCTGTGCAATCCAACTTAATATATCTAACAATTTTTTTTCTAATTCACTATCCTCAATATTTTTACAGCATCCCCCATATCGCCACATTTGATTAATTTCACCGCAAGAAAACTTTCTCTCTTGATTATTTTTTAACTTTCTCTCTTGATTATTTTCTAAAGGGTTCATACTTAATTGTGAGGGAAGTTTTAGTTTTTCTCCTGCAGCTAGTTTGTCTAGTAACTTATTTATATCATGCCGCACTTCACGTAATTCTGGACAAGAATCGGTGCAATCTTTACTTTGTCTTTTCAGTAAAACCGCTTTGAGACCACATTCAACGGAGTAAAATAGCAATAAACGATGAGCGTTAGTTCTGGTTCCGACCTTTGCCGCTCCTTGATTTTCTCTCCATGCTGTTTGTAGTTCTATGTCTGTAAAAGGAATCACCCAGTCAACCCTTTGCACGATATAGTTCCATCTTAACACAAAAAAAAACGCTTTCGCGGGCTTTTTCCACAAAAGCAAAGTTTAATTAACCTAACAACGCTTTTGCCTTCGCTACCACGTTATCCACGGTAAAACCGAACTTCTCTGACATTCCTAGAGAAAATATCGTAATTTTGTTAAAATAATCTCAAAGAAAAGCCTCTAAAATTGAAGATAATGTCCAAAATCGCTAAAAAACTTAGTAATTCTCCTTTTCGTTATCCCGGCGGTAAATTTTATGCCCGTAAGCTAATCTTAGCTTGTCTTCCCAGTCACCATAAGTATTGTGAACCTTTTGCGGGGGGAGCATCTATATTCTTTGCTAAGGAAAGTGTAGCAGAGAATATTCTCAATGACAAAGATGAAGAATTAATGAACTGTTATCGACATATCAAAGACCATCTTGATAGTCTAATTGAATTATTAAAAGATCTAAACGCTACCAAAGAATTACACAATTATTATAAAAATGAATTTCAACCAGCCAATGACCTAGAAAGAGCCATGCGTTGGTATTATCTAAATAGAACTTCCTACTCAGGAATTATGAAACTTGAAAATTGTTATTGGGGCTATGGTGATAAGTATTCTATGCGTCCTGAAAACTGGCCTTCTCACCTAAAAACCACTTCGGAAAAACTGCAAAATGTCAGTTTATCTTGTTTAGATTTTGAAGATTTAATCAATCAATTACCCGATGATTACTTTTTATTTGTCGATCCTCCTTACTTTCAAGCAGATCAAAATAAATTCTATTCCTGCTTCTTCAGTCTAGAAGATCATGAAAGGTTATGTAAGACGTTGAAAAAACATCAACATCGATTTAAATTTATTTTGACTTATGATAATTGCTCCGAAATTAGAGAAATGTATGATTGGTGTATTTCTTTACAAGATAATGAATGGAATTACACTATTAATCGAACTGATGATCAAAAAAATGGGTTGAAATTAGAACATGGTTATCAGAGTGAAAGACGCAAGGGCAAGGAGGTATTTATTGCCAATTATGATCTTCAGAAACCTGCAAGATTTACACCTCTACAATTAAGTTTATTCGATATATCTTGATTGCTAATTTTAATCAAGTAAATCCTCTATTTTTTCGATCGGGAGCCATGGTTGTAGAGGTTCAGCCGTATTAACATCAAAGAAAATTTTGGGATAATTAGGGATGAAATTACAGTTTTGATCCTGGCATTTCTGGCGAGAACACTTGATATTATTGGTTGGATTTGCTGTTAAATCTTTACTTCTGGCAACGTACATTTTAAAAAGGGCTTCTTTTTGATTATTAATATTAATTTTACTTAAAAATATTTGCTCTTTTGGTTGGGCTTCCAAACAAATAGTCCCGTTTCTAAATTGGTCTGAAAAAAAGCATTGGCAAGAGATGTAATCACTAAATCAAAATCTGTTTCAATATATTGATCTTTGTGAATATTTAGGCTTGTTGAAGGTATTCCTATCAATTTAGACCTTTTGTGTTCGGTAATTCGATTTGTAATTTTCCTGCGCGGGAATGGGTATTTTTTCAAAAAAGATCAAGTTGAACTTCAAAAAAAGGTTTTCTAATTATTAAGGGAGGATCACCGATTTCTCCAGAGAGTTTCAGCAAGTAGTCATCAAAAGTATCTAAAACATCCACTCTGGCTTTAATTGCAGTCGCCACATGAGTTGCATCTTTAGGTTTTAGTGCCTGATATTGCCACATCAATTCTCTGGCTAGTTCGCCAACTTTTCTGTCCACATCATAAATATAAATCCACTCATGTCGGAAAAAATCAGAGATTTTTTCCTCCCTTTCTTTAGGTAATTTTGGCTGTCCTTTTTCTAATTTCACCACTTCAATAAAAGTAAGAGCAGAAGTCACAATTATTACCTGACCATTTTCGGCTGCTTTGAGAACAGAAATACAATCATTAATTTTATCCTTTTCATTTTTCAGGAAAGCTAAAAAAACACAAGAATCCCAGTAGTGTAGCTTTTTTGATGAACGAATCAATTACTTCCTCCCAAAATTCCGATCATTTCCTCAATGCTAGGTAAATCTTTTTCCTCAGGAAAAATATCAATTGACTCAACTTTAATCCCGATTTTTTCCCCATCTTCTCTAGAGGTAACTATCCCCGATACAGAGACTCTTTTTTCTAGATATTCTTTGATATTATCAAGTAAATTTGTTTTAAAGTAACATTTGACACTTTTATTAGTCAATAAATTGTAAACTCTAAAAATAGGTTGACGACTTACATCAATAGCTTTAAGCACACCTTCTACAGTACCAAAACTTTGATATTTTCCCCCGATAATTTCATCAACATTAGCAATCAAAGCTTGATTTAAGTCGATACACCTCGAATCAAAGCCCAATTGCACCATAAACTCATCTCTTTTTTTCAATATTGCTAATGATCGCGCACTTTCTAAAGCTCGATCAGAAAAATACTTAGGGCGAATCGGATGTTCTAAAATTGTTACTATTCCCCTTTCTACAGTCTTAATAACTTCAGAAATTTGACTAGGTGTAATCTGATCTTGAGGCATTCCTTCTAAAGTAAGATGAATACTTCCACTATGAACTTGAGAGATTCTCCAATTTATCAGGGGGCGATTTTTGTTAGCAAGGGTTTTATCTACTTCATGGAGTAGTATTGCTAATTGTTCTTGAGCCTTGATAAATTTATCAAAAGACAACAGTGAGCCTTCTATATCTAATGTTAGGCTCTTGATTGTTTCCTTCGATATAGGGCTTTCCCTTTTAGTCATGGCTCTAGGAATCGTGATAATTATCTCAAGTGTAAAGGTTTTGGCTAACTAGGGTCTGCTGAAAAAGTTTTTCGGTGGGGGTTGGGGGTTGGGGGTTGGGGG
>NZ_JADBTZ010000103.1:0-2732 GCF_020245885.1 Microcystis sp. M165S2
AATTAAGTTAGGATTGGATAAAAATTTAAGAGAAGAAGTCCGTTGGAAACTCCGAAAGTCTCGTCATACATCTCCCCTCTGGAATGCCAAACAATTTACCAGAGATTTAGAAACTGCTTATCGGCAAATGTGGAATATTTACAGCCTTTCTCATCAAGATGAAGTCTAACCTAATTTGCCATCGACGACCGAGGACTGACTCCCCTAAAAGGACAACTTCCCACCTCATGATTAAGATAACTGCCATGGTTTGACTCCCTGTGGTCCCACTGGTGTTAGGCCCAGAGAGACCCTAATAGCTAAAGAAACTGCGCGATTAGATACCAAAGTCCCTCACAGATAGAAGATAATCAATATTTATCAGTATTGGAAGCCTTCAGCATGGTTCATTTAACGCCCAATCCTAGCTATAGTTTAAGTCTCAAGATAGAAATCCCCAATCAAGCGGGAACCTTCGCTTCTGTCCTCAATGCGATCGCCGATGTCGGGGGTAATTTAGGGCAAATTTCTCTGATCGAACGCAATTTAAAGATTAGCACCAGAGAAGTGATGGTTGATGCCGCTAGTACCGACCAAGCGGAACAGATTATCGCCGCGGTTAAAGCTCTACCGGATGTTAAACTTCTTAAAGTTTCCGATCGCACCTTCGATCTCCATCGTCGGGGTAAAATCTCCATTGAAAGTCGTATTCCCCTCACCTCCCAAGATGACCTAGCCATGGCCTACACCCCCGGAGTTGGTCGCATCTGCACCGCTATCGCCCACCAACCCGAACAAGTGTACTCATTGACCATCAAGGGCAACACCGTCGCTGTTGTCACCGATGGTAGCGCCGTATTAGGATTGGGAAATCTCGGGCCAGAGGCTGCCTTGCCGGTAATGGAAGGGAAAGCGATGTTATTCAAGGAATTCGCCGGAATTGATGCTTTTCCCATCTGTTTAGCCACCCAAGACCCCGAAGAAATCATCGAAACCGTCAAAAGAATCGCTCCGGTTTTTGGGGGTATTAACCTAGAGGATATCGGCGCTCCACGCTGTTTTGAAATCGAGAAACGTCTGCGAGCGGAATTAAATATTCCCGTTTTCCACGATGATCAACATGGTACAGCGATCGTTTCCCTGGCTGCCCTGATTAATGCCCTCAAATTGGTCAAAAAATCGCTTGATACAGTCAAAATCGTCATTAATGGTGCGGGTGCGGCGGGAATCGCCATCGCTACTCTCTTTAAAACCGCAGGAGCTACAGATATAACCCTCTGTGATTCCCATGGCATCCTCTCCCAAAACCGGGACGATTTAACCCCAGAAAAACAAGCTTGGGCCGTGGCTGCCAGTGGGAAGCTAGGGGATGCTCTTAAAGGCGCTGATGTCTTCTTGGGGGTGAGCGCACCGGGGGTATTGACTCCCGAAATGGTCAAGGGAATGGCTAAAGATGCGATCGTGTTTGCCATGGCTAATCCGATTCCCGAAATTCAACCGGAATTAATCAATGATTTGGTGGCAGTGGTGGCTACCGGACGCAGCGATTATCCCAATCAGATTAATAATGTTCTCGCTTTCCCCGGATTATTTCGCGGGGCCCTGGATTGTCGCGCTAGGGCAATCACCGATAATATGTATCTGGAAGCGGCCAAAGCGATCGCTTCTTTGATCACTCCTGCTAATCTCGATCGAGAGAATATTATTCCCTCGGTTTTTGATAGTCGTGTAGTTACGGCTGTGGCCGCCGCCGTTCAACACGCTGCTCGTCAAGATGGAGTGGCCGGGGAATAATGTAATTATCGTGCAGGAGGGTAAGTAAACCGTGAAACCGATCGATGATATTCCCGAAGCTTTACGGGACAGCCAGTACAGACAAACTACTAATTCTCTGGGGATATTTGCGATCGCAAGCGGTTTACTCGCTCTGGTGGGAACCGGCCTAATTGCCATAGCAGTCTTGAATCGTCCCTCTGCTTCCCTAAAAAAACCAGTTATTAACCCCTCCCCCGTCATTAAAGCCACTCCTAGCCCCATTGAGAACATTCTAGGTCATTTACCCTACCAAGAGGCTCCAGAGACGGAATTAGCCCCTATTACTGGGGATGGTGCTATGCGTTTAAGGAAACCGGCAGCCAAGGCTTTTATCCAGATGCAGAGTGACGCAAGAAGGTCGGGGGTGATTTTAATGCCAATTTCGGCTTTTCGATCGAAAGCAACCCAAGAAAAGCTCTTTTTTGAAGTGAAAAAACAACGCAATCAGCCAACCCGCAAACGAGCAGAAGTGAGCGCACCTCCGGGTTACAGTGAACATCATACCGGTTATGCGATCGATATTGGCGATGGTAGCACTCCGGCAACGAATTTAAGTAGCAGTTTTGCTAATACTGCCGCTTTTCGTTGGTTACAAAATAACGCTGCTCAGTATAGTTTCGAGTTATCTTTCCCCGAAAATAATCCCCAGGGTATCAATTATGAGCCTTGGCACTGGCGTTTTGTCGGGGATAGTGACAGTTTAGAAACTTTTTATAAAGCTCAACAATTAGGAAAACAAAAATAAGATAATCCCGACTCTAAATTCTATCTTGTAAGTCTTGACATCCTCACCGCCGTAAACGGACGGTGATTCCCAAACCTCACGATTTAGGTTTCTGCTTCTTTCCCTTGCGGGGTTTCGCACCTGCCTTAACAGATTTACTCTGTTCTGGTCTTATGGTCGCTCTACAGACTGACACCGCAAGTCCTGCGGCCAA
>NZ_JADBTZ010000104.1:0-16290 GCF_020245885.1 Microcystis sp. M165S2
ACAAATCTAATGCTTCTAGATAGAGAGGTTCTGCTTCTGGGTATCTGCCTTGGGAGTAGTACAAGTATGCTAAATTGTTGAGGGAACTTGCCACATTGGGATGATTGTCTCCTAAGAGTCGTTTATACAAATCTAATGCTTCTAGAAGGAGAGGTTCTGCTTCTGGGTATCTGCCTTGGGATTGGTACAATTCTGCTAAATTGTTGAGGGAAGTTGCGACATCGGGATGATTGTCTCCTAAACGGGTTCGAGTTGCGGTTAAACAAGCTTGATGGTAAGGTTCAGCAATAGCATACAATCCTTGTCCATTATAATAACGAGCTAAACCCGTATAAGACCAAACTAAATCCTCATCAGCGATATATTCTGGATATTCCCTGACAGCTTGTTCAATATGGGGAATTAAGGGAGTCAGATTTTGAATAATATCTAGAGTAGGAGTGTCGGGGACTGTTCTCGATGTATCTGTCATCACTGTACAATAACGACTTTTTGCGGTATTGGCTATCTCGGAACCTTCTAATTTTTCCCGTAAATAAAGACGGATGAGGGGATGGAGTTGATACCATTCATTGCCTAAAGATTTCAGCAAATTAAGCTTAACCAAGCTATCGGTTAACCATTTTTCTATCTCGTCTTTAGCTTCATCAGAAAATAAACTGATGATTAAGTGCTTGGGAAAAGGTGCCGAAGCAAATAAACTGAGACACAGAGCTAATTTTTGTGCTTGTGTTTCTAACAGCTGCCAACTGAGATTCAGAATTGTTTTAATACTGCGGACTTCCTCCTTATCAGAGTTGAGATATTCCGAGCCTTTTTTCGGGAATTTTTCCTTGGTATTTGCTAAAGTTTCAGTAGTTGCTTGTTTCAGAAAACTGCCTAGTAATTGTAATCCTAGAGGCAAATATCCTAAACACTGACAAAGTTGCTTGGCTGCCTCTAACTCTGCGGTTAGACGTTCTTTTCCTAAGTAGGTTTGCAGTAAATCTAAAGCTTGCGCTGCTGTGAGAACATCTAAGTTTATCGTTGATAGCGATACCCCTAAGTAACTAAAGCGAGTTGTAATCAAAACCCGAAAACGAGATTCTTTTACCGGTGGTAGATAAGATTTAATTTGGTCGTAGTCACGCACATCATCAAAAATAATTAAAGCATTTCCCTCGGGCCAATTTTGCCAACAGTAACGCACTCGTTCACTTAAGGTTCCCTGATTGGGGATGTTTAAACCCAGGTATTCTCTGGCAAAAAATAAAATAGCCAAACCGGGTTCACTGTTAAGGACATTTATCCAACAAATACCCGCAGGATAATCCCCTTTATGTTGCCAAGCATACTGTAAAGCTAATTCAGTTTTTCCCGAACCTCCCATCCCACTTAAAACCACTGGGGAAGATTGCTGAAAAGCTTGATTAATCCGGGATAATTCCTGTTCTCTACCAACAAAGTTAACTGCTGTTCCTGGTAAATTATAGGGATCATTAACGGTATTTTTATCGGTAAATAGCTGATTATAGTTGGTAGCTTGGGTTGAATTTTCTGTTAAAGATAACCGCAGGAAAAACCAAGAATTTAAATCTGGCATAAACCGAATAACTTTGTTAGTAAAATCATGGGTCATCCACCAAATTTGTCGGAGATTAAAACGAGCTAAATTTTCTCGATTGAAATTAATTAATTGCAAGGCATCTACTAGGGAAACATCAGAACTAAAAGCGGTTTCAAAACCAGTAATTGACACTACTCTCGACTCCAATTCTGCCAATTGTGTTAACAAGAAGTTCAAGACAAAAGAGGGTTTTTCCCATCTTGGTAAGACAATTTTATGAAAAATAATACCTTGTTCTTGCAGTTTATTCTCTAATTCTCTAACTACTTGCTGACGGGAAAACTCATCATAAAATTCCACCCTAGCTAAACCTCTAGATGGTCTTCGTCCCCATAATAGCAAACGAGCTGCCGTATGGGCAATAGTACCCGGTTCTAACTCCGATTGATTAGTTTGATTAACTTGATGTACCACCGGGGACACCTCCATCGGGACCAGTAGGAATATGACCTTGAGCATTTAAAATATCAACCACAAGGGGATGCACCATAAAGCATCTTTCCCCGTCTCCATCTACTTCTTGAATCGCTCGATCATTTAATAAAGCGTATAATATCTCATTGGGAATTTGTGCTTCTGGATTAGCATCATAAATTCGTTTTAACAATAATACCTTATCCCCATAACTAACATGATCGGTATCATAAGGATTTTGGCCTAAACGTCTTTCATAATCTGTTCTTAAACTGCGAATTGCTCTGCTAATATGACTAGACATGATCAGATTTTGTTTATTGACAATTGCCTCATCAGAAGCTTCTCTAACCAGATAAAATAAATCTCTGATATTGCCACCGGAGGCAATAATAACCCGCTCTATTTGTCCATCTTCAAATAAATTAGATTTAACTCTTGCTTCTAAAACTTTTCTCACTGCTTCCCGTCCTTTTTGGTTGGGAGTATGATCTTTTTGGCAAAAAACCGGAGTATCGGGAATCAGGAGATTATGGTCAAAAGTGAGGTTAATACCGGGAGATGAATTATATAATCCAATCGGAATATTAAAAATAATGTGAATGTCTAAATCTTTGAAAATATTAGAATAGTTTAAAAATAAATCCCTGACCGCTTCCTGTGAAACACCAGCTTTATCGAAGTCCTCTCCAATAATTAGCCAGCTTCTCTGCATAGTTTCCTGTAAGTTCTGATTACATTCTTTCAGGAGTTGATTAGCAATATTAATTAAATCTCTGGAACGGGAAAGACGGTATTCAACAACTTTTTTCTCTCGCGAGGAAGCAAACCGGAATTCTCCCTTGAGAGAGGCAAAAAGTCCGAGAATTTTATTCCAGAGAGAATCTTCTTTTGCTCCCGCTCCTGCTTCCATTTTGATTTGACTTTCTCTGGTTTCCTTGCGGGTAAATTCTTCAGAACTAAACCAATCCCAAAGCTTTTGTAAATTTTGACTACTAGGCTGCCGAGAAATTTGAGCGGTTTTCTCAACAATTTCCACCACCATAAAGAGAAATACATCAAGGGGACTGAAATTAATCGCATCGAGTTCACTTAAAACACTAAATCGCAGGGGTTCAAAATGCTGTTTAATCTCATGATCATTAATTAAACGAGTTAATTCTGTCGATTTGCCTACCCCCGTGTGTCCCATTAAACAGGCTTTGTAATATTGTTGCGTATCTATGACCCGTTTTAACCCTAATTTTAGACGCTCAATTTTATCTTCCCCTCTCACCCGATTCATTTCTTCTCGATAAAAAGCATCTATTTCCTTCTGAGTTAATAGGGGTTCAGGAGATGTAGTTGAATAGATTTCATCAAGAGTAGTCGCAGGTTCAAAGCGAGTCAGAGAGGGGTGTTGCATAGAGACAGGAAAAATCATTCTCTGGAGATACTTTTTATTATATAGGGTTGGCTGAATATCAGGTCATTCTGTTATTCTGAATTCCCCGACCGACTCCTAACCCCAGCAAGAGACTTATTCAGCAGACCCTATTTAAGCGGGAAAAACCCCTTTTTTTGTAGTCTGTGATACTGTTTTTTTGATTGAGATCGTATAGGGTCAAAGAAATTGCTTCTAGGGTTCCGATTTAAGCGTCTTTAAATGTCAGGTCCGAGAGGAGCAAGCTAGTCTTAAATGAGCGGATCAAAAAATTTTTCCATCTAAGCTGGCTACACGGCGGGATAAAAGCCCGGGAGACTTTGAGGATAACTGTTTTGAGGCAGTGTCTTTGAAGACTCCCGGGTTATTGTATTTTGAGGTGAAATGATGTCCGAGGAATCTACTTTTCAACCCCCGCATTTAACCGAAGCTCAACAGGCCTTAGAAAAAGAACGCCATTTGCCCCTAACCGGTTGGCAACAGGAAGTTTCTCAGGGGTTAACCTACGGTTTAGAGGCGGCCGATAGTATTCGTGATCGCAGTATTCCCACCTTTTCCAGGGGTGAGTTACCCCACTATGCGGGAATTAATACTTTTATGAAGGCTCCCTATTTGGAAGATGTGCGGAATGTGGGCAATTATGACGTGGCAATCGTGGGTGTTCCCCATGATTCGGGGACAACTTACCGACCCGGAACTCGTTTTGGACCCCAGGGAATTCGGCGGATTTCGGCTCTTTATACGCCCTACAATTTTGAATTAGGGGTAGATTTGCGCGAACAAATTACGCTCTGTGATTTGGGGGATATTTTCACCATTCCTGCTAATAATGAAAAGTCCTTTGATCAAATCTCTAAGGGGGTTGCCCATGTCTTTAGTTCCGGTGCCTTGCCGATTATTTTAGGGGGTGATCATTCCATTGGTTTTCCGACAGTGCGGGGTATTTGTCGGCATTTAGGGGATAAAAAAGTCGGTATTATTCACTTTGATCGCCATGTGGATACCCAGGAAACGGATTTAGATGAACGGATGCACACTTGCCCCTGGTTTCATGCCACCAATATGAAAAATGCTCCTGCTAAGAATCTCGTCCAATTAGGGATTGGTGGTTGGCAAGTTCCCCGTCAAGGTGTTAAAGTTTGCCGCGAGCGCGCCACTAATATTTTGACCGTCACCGACATTGTAGAACGAGGCATTGATGCTGCCGCCGAATTTGCCTTAGAACGAGCTTTAGATGGTACGGATTGCGTTTGGATTAGTTTTGATATTGATTGCATTGATGCCGGTTTTGTCCCCGGTACAGGTTGGCCAGAACCGGGCGGTTTATTACCCCGTGAAGCCTTAGCTTTATTAGGTAAAATTATCCAAAAAGCTCCCATTTGTGGTATGGAAGTGGTGGAAGTTTCCCCTCCCTACGATATTAGTGATATGACCTCTTTGATGGCTACCCGTGTTATTTGTGATGCCATGGCCCATCTGGTTATTTCAGGTCAATTACCCCGTAAAGAAAAGCCTTATTATATTCATCCTGATGCCAATCTGGCCGTTGACGAACCCTGGCAGTAATTTCCTATGCACGAAACTGATATGACCAAGGCGTTAATTATGACAGTTCGAGATTGGTATGATAGCCAACCTGAAAAGCTCAAAATTGAAAAAATTCATCTCATGGTTGGTGAATTTACCTGTGTCGAACCGGTCAGTTTACAATTTGCCTTTGAAGTTCAAACTGCCAATACTTTTCTTGCTGGTGTGGAATTAGCCATTAAAAATATTCCCCTAATTGCTTATTGTCATTGCTGCCAAAAGGATTATCAACCCCAAATTGGCCAGCAATATTCTTGCCCAACTTGTCGATCACCGATGGAGGATATTCGTTCAGGTCGAGAGTTAAAAATTGACCACATTGAATATTCTTTAGTTTCTTAAACAAAGTTGGGCGATCGCTTATACAAGTTCGATGATCAATTATTCATTCTCAATTAAAATGCACCAAACTTTTGACGCGGCCCTAGAAATTAATCTACTTCATGCCAATCAAACAGGAGCCGATCACAACCGGGAACATTTTGACGAGTGGGGCATTACCTGTTTAAACTTGATGAGTAGTCCTGGTGCGGGTAAAACTGTGTTATTGGAAAAAACCCTCGCATCCTTAAAAGATCAATTAAAAATGGCTGTTATTGAAGGCGATATGACTACCGAACTAGATGCCGATCGCCTGAGACAATATGGAGTTCCCGTGATTGCCATTAATACAGGTCGCTCCTGTCACTTAGATTCCAAAATGGTAGCCGGGGGAATCCATCGTTTCAAAGAAGATTATAACCCCAAAGAGTTTGATTTATTGTTGGTGGAAAATGTGGGAAATTTAGTTTGTCCTGCCGAATTTGAGGTAGGGGAACACGCAAAAGTTGCTCTATTAAGTCTGACTGAAGGAGAAGATAAACCCCTCAAATATCCAATTATGTTTCAAGAAGCAGATTGTCTGATTATTACTAAATTAGATCTGGCTCCTTATTTAGAGATTGATTTAAACCGTTTAGAAGCAAATGTTCGCTCCATGAATCCCGATGTAAAGATTATCGCTCTTTCTGCTCAAACAGGAGAAGGTTTAGAAGAATGGTTAAATTGGGTAAAAAGCCAAGTCAATACTCCGAGGTTTTTGAATTGTTAATCAGTAACAGTTTTTGAGATTTATTTCTGTTTTACTATCTGTCATCTCTAAAGGCTATTACCTATGAAACGGCGCAATTTTTTCTCCTTACCTCTCGTTTTTTTTAGTAGCTTACTCCTGACCGTTAGTTGTAATCAAGCTCCTCAGCAAAACCCCAATGCAAGTACTTCTCTGAGTAACACTGTCCCCATTGTCATCGGTTATAGTAACTGGGCCGGTTGGTGGCCATGGGCGATCGCTGAAGAAGAGGGATTATTTGCTAAAAATGGGGCTAATGTTCAAATGAAATGGTTTGATGGTTATCTTGAATCCTTGCAAGCTTTAGCTGCTGGACAATTAGATGGAAATAGTCAAACTCTTAACGATACCATCGCTTTTGCAGGAGATGCAGTGAATGGTCAAGTTGCTGTTTTAGTCAATGATAACTCGTTGGGAAATGACAAAATTATTGTCACAGAAGAGATTAAAACGATTCAAGATTTAAAAGGCAAAAAAGTTGCAGTCGAAGAAGGCGTTGTCGGTGATTTTCTCCTCAGTTTAGCCCTAGAAAAAGAAGGAATGAGCCGTAAAGATGTGCAAATTGTACCCATGGAAACAGGGGCTGCTGCCGCCGCTTTTGCATCGGGAAAAGTAGATGCAGTTGGTGCTTTTCCACCTTTTTGGTCAACAGCACTTAAACGAAAAGGTTCTAAAGAATTAATTAGTTCTAAAGCTTTTTCAGGTGCTATTCCTGATTTATTAGTTGTCAGTGCCAAATTAATCAAAGAAAAGCCAGAACAGGTTCAAGCTTTGGTAAAAACATGGTTTGATGTTCGAGAGTTTATGACTAAAAATCCCCAAAAAGCCGATGAGATTATGGCCAAGCGTGCGGGCATTAGCCCAGAAGAATTAGCCCTATATAAAGAGGGAACGAAGTTTTTCACCTTAGAAGAAAACCTAGAAGCGTTTAGTCCTGGTAAAACTATGAAAAATATGCCCTTTGCCGCTCAAAAAATGGCTGATTTTATGAGGGAAGTTGGCTTTATTAAAAAAGTCCCCGATCTAACAACCATTTTAGACCCCCAATTTGTCAAAGTGTTGGCAAATCAAGACAAAAAAGCCTAATTATCCCCTCTTGTAGATCGAGAAATTAAAGGTTCCAATTCTCTATCTATAAGAGGGATTAGGGAGACAAGTTGACCTCAAGAATTTTTTGATAACTGGGTGATATTGGCTATCAAAATTATTCTTTTCTTTTAAAAATCCCATGACCACAACACCTAAAACGCTTCCTCAAAGCACTTTTTGGCAGATTACCGAGAATATTCCCGAATCCCTAAAGTGGACTTTAATGATTTCCTCTATTATTGTCCCGCTTATTTTATGGTTACTAATCTCTAGTTTTGCGGGCATTGAATCCGTATTTTTGCCTTCTCCTTTAGCCGTTATTCAAGCACTAGGAAAATTAGCAGAACAGGGCTTTTTAATTCAAGATACTATTACCAGTTTTTTACGAGTAGTTGGGGGCTTTTTTTTGGGAGGATTGTTTGCTATTCCCCTGGGGATTTTAATGGGAACTTTTCCGAGTATTCGCAGTTTAATGGAACCGATTATTGGCGTTGTACGTTATATGCCCGCTCCTGCTTTTATTCCCCTATTGGTTATTTATTTGGGTATTGGAGAAACGTCAAAGGTTATGCTGATTTTTATCGGGACAATTTTCTTTAATACTCTGATGATTATGGATGCGGTCAAGTTTATTTCCCGGGAATTGATCGAAGTAACTTATACCCTTGGAGGAACTCGAAAACAGGTTTTATTTAAAGTGATTACTCCCTATATTATTCCTAATATTATTGATACTTTTCGCGTTAATATGGCGGCCGCTTGGAATTTGGTAGTGGTGGCGGAATTGGTGGCGGCCGATAATGGGTTAGGCAAACGCATTTTATTGGCTCAAAAATTTCTGAGAACTGATGAAATTTTTGCCTGTTTAATTGTACTAGGAATTATTGGCTTTGCTCTAGATTTAAGTTTTCGTTTGTTTTTGCAGTGGACTTGTAAATGGTCAATTACTCGTTAACTTAAAAACTCAAGCACAGAGTTTATTATGTCACCAGTAAAGTTATTTTAATGATAAGAGAAGAACCTTAATGCACTTAGAAATTACTCAACTCAATAAAATTTTCATCACTAAACGAGGTGCTGTGGTCGCTCTGAAAGATATTAATTTACACGTTGACAGTGCTGAATTTGTCTGTGCGGTCGGGGCCTCTGGTTCAGGTAAATCAACTTTGTTGCGAATGATTGCGGGTTTAGAGCAGCCCACTTCTGGCAAAATTACCGTTGATGGTGTTGAAGTGACAGGGCCAGGAGCCGATCGCGGTATGGTTTTTCAAAATTATACACTCTATCCCTGGATGACGATCCAAAAAAATGTTGAATTTGGCTTAAAACTACAGGGATTATCGACAAAAGAATGCTGGGAAGTAGCCTGTTATTATCTGGATATTGTGGGTTTAACCCAATTCGCTAATGCTTATCCTAGAGAACTATCGGGTGGGATGAAACAACGGGTGGCGATCGCCCGCTCTCTTGCCTGTCATCCCAAAGTCTTATTAATGGACGAACCTTTTGCCGCTTTAGATGTACAAACCAAAGAAAGAATGCACGAATATTTAATTGAAATTTGGCAAAAAATTAGGTGTAGTATTTTAATGATTACCCATGATGTGGATGAAGCGGTTTTTTTAGCTCAACGTATTTATGTTTTGAGTGCTAGGCCAGGGACTATACAACGAGAATTAACAATTAATTTACCCGTAGATCGTAATTATAAAATTAAACGACAATCTCAGTTTTATGACTATACGGATCAAATTTACGGCCTACTACGGGGTGATAAATCCTAGAAAAAACTAGGGAGCATCAAGAGTAGTCTCTGGTTCAAAACGAGTTAGAGCAGCAAAAATCATCCTCAAACAGCGATCGCTGCTGCCGCAAACCCCTAGATAAATGATGGAACAGTTGTTCAACCATTAAGATTTTGTGATAATCCTGGGCAAGTGTGATCTAAAGTACAGCTTTTTTTGGGGAAGTTTCTCCATCGGTGCTGCCTTGGGTCGCCAATATGATAGAATGTCAGTAAATTGATACAAAACTTTACTTCAAGGTGAATCTATGCCGTTTACGATCGAATCAGCGCGGAGCATTTTCCCCAACACGCTATCAGCGGATGTGGTTCCCGCCACGATTGCGCGTTTCAATCAGCTGAATACCGAAGATCAACTAGCCTTGATTTGGTTTGCCTATCTAGAAATGGGCAAAACCATCACCGTTGCCGCCCCCGGCGCTGCTAGTATGGTATTTGCCGAAAACACCATGAATGAAATTCGGCAGATGTCACCCTTGCAACAGTCGCAGGTGATGTGCGACTTAGCGAACCATGCTGACACCCCGATTTGTCGTACCTACGGCACTTGGTCTGCTAATATCAAACTGGGATTCTGGTATCAATTAGGACAATGGATGGAAGATGGCAGTGTTGCGCCAATTCCCAAGGGTTATCAACTATCTGCTAATGCTACCGCCGTTTTAGACGGGATTAAAAAATTAGAGTCGGGACAACAAATCACCGTTCTGCGGAATTGTGTGGTGGATATGGGCTACGATCCCAAGAAACTGGGCGATTATAACCGTATTTCCGAACCCGTGGTTCCTCCCCAAAATATTGCCGAACGGACCAAAGTTAGCATTGAAGGCGTTACCAATGCCACCGTCCTCAACTATATGGACAACCTCAACGCCAATGACTTTGATGTATTAATTGAATTATTCACCCCTGACGGTGCTCTGCAACCACCTTTCCAACGTCCCATCGTCGGTAAAGAGGCAGTGTATCGCTTTTTCCGCGAAGAATGCCAAAATTTGAAATTAATCCCCGAATGCGGTGTAGTGGAACCCGCCGATGACGGTTTTACTCAGATTAAAGTGACAGGAAAAGTACAAACCCCCTGGTTTGGTGCGGGTGTGGGTATGAATATGGCATGGCGCTTCCTCCTAACTCCTGATAATAAAATTTTCTTCGTAGCGATCGATTTATTAGCTTCTCCGAAAGAATTATTAAACTTTGCCCGTGGCTAAATAGCTACTGGAAGAAATCATTAAAAATTCTGATGAAATTTATTAGAGTTCCTTGTCAAGTGAACTCTTTTTTTTCTACAATCAAAAAGCTGACTTTAAAAAATTGGGAAATACACCAGTTTCCTCTCTGATGTAGGTAAGAATAACTAAACGATCATTCTTACAGATGTCGGAGCTAAGAGTCATGGTAGCTCAAAAACCCAAAATTATCATCCCTAAAACTAAAATCATGCCCGTGAGTGAAATAATTTGGTCAGATACCGAACAAGAAATTGCTCAAACTGCTTTCCAAAAAGCCTATCAGCGAGAAACTAGCACTTTAATAGAACATATTAAAGAACAGTCTGTTCAGATCACGGTTTTAGATGATATCTGGCAAATGCACGATTATCTAAGCGCCCGACGACATCAGATTGATGGTAAATATGACTATCGCTATACTTCCCTAATTTTTGTCTTTGCTCAACTGTTAAAGGAAGGATGGTTAAAGCTAGAGGATCTCAACGGTTTGGAAAAAGATAAACTAGCGAAAATCGCTGCCCTCTCGCGAATGTAAATTAATGATTAGCATTAAGCTATCAGCTTTCTGCTTCTAGTTGGGTGACTCAAAAATTCATCTCTAGATAATCAACACCGTCTTAAGTTTTTCCTAAGCGGCAACCAATTCCGCTAGAATGAGTCAATCATCCCGACCGCTTTTCGCTTGTTTTGCACCTTTGGTTTATGTTCAAAAAACTTTTACTTCCCCTAGGAATATCTATCTTTCTCGGTGTTTGTCAGTCTTTGTCAGCCGCCGAATCAGCTATCATCAAATACTACATCTTCCAAGGGTCTGTATCGGTATCAGAATTAAAGCAATTGAGCGAAACAGGCGAATTAGCTCCCGCTTTAGCGGCACAATTAAAGATGGCTAACCAAAAACCCGAAGAATTCCGTAAAATCCTTAATCGTCGCGTAGCGGTGGATGCCGTCTTTCTTTCCAAATTTCTTAATAGTTTTTTGGGCGAAAGTTTGCTAGATTATGCCGCCGAAATTGTCCACACCCCCAATCGGGCTGCTAGTCGGCAAGCTTTACGAGGTTCCTTAGTCACTTCTGCCCTCAACGATAACGAGATTCAAATCATCGAAGTCCTCGCTAATTATCCCACCAGCGAGGTTCATGTGGATGGCAATCGTCTGCTGGATTTAATCAACCAAATTGAGTCAGTATTGAAAAAAATGCCCCGTTTACCTTTCTGATACCAAATCCGCCTTTCAGGTTTTCTTGAATTGCGCTGTAAATTGAATAAATTAGGATAATCTGGTAGGAATAATGACCACTTCTTTGTCTGAAAGGAAAACAGTTAGCGGCAAACCTTTTTTAAAGTGGGCGGGAGGCAAAACTCAACTGGTTCCCAATATTCTATCTTTGATTAATTCCCAGATTTCTCAAGATTGTCAGTTTAACTACATTGAACCTTTTGTCGGAGGTGGGGCAGTTTTATTCTCAGTCTTAAATAATTTTTCTTCTGTCCAAAAAGTCATTATTAATGACATCAATCCTGATTTAATCATGGCTTATAATGTTATTAAAAATAATGTCAAAGAATTAATAGTCAAGCTTAAAAAAATTCAGCAGGATTTTTATGAACTTAAAAATCTAGAGGAACAACAAAAGTTTTTTTTGGATAAAAGAATAGAATTTAATTCTCGCAGCTGCGATGACGATCTAGAAAAGACAGTTTTGTTATTATTTCTCAATAAAACTTGTTTTAATGGACTTTATAGAGTCAATAGCAAAGGACTTTTTAATGTCCCTTTTGGAAAATATGTCAAACCGTTGATCTGCAATGAAGAAAACTTATTAGCTGTCAACCATCATTTACAAAAAGTAACGATCCTACAAGGAGATTTTGTCCAAACCCTAAATTATGCCAATAACAAGACTTTATTTTATTTTGATCCTCCCTATAAACCGATTAAAAAAACATCAGCTTTTACCTCTTATACTAAAGAAAATTTTAACGATGAGGAGCAAATAAGATTAAAACAATTTATCGATCGAGTCGATCAGTCCGGTTATAAATTTATTTTAAGTAATTCCGACGTTAAAAACTTTGACTCTGACAATAATTTTTTTGATGATTTATATAAAGATTATAATATTCAAAGGGTAAAAGCCCGACGAAATATTAATTCCCAGGGCAATAATAGGGAAGAAATCTGGGAATTACTGATCAATAATTGACAAAAATTAAGCCTAAGAGAAAAGAGGGGACAAAATGATACTAAATCCTGTTTAAAATGTATAGCGTAGCAGGGAGAAACAATCAATAACTTGGGAGTTAATCACGCTATTACAAACGGAGTTGGAATGATTACCTTAAAAGCTCGTTTAAAGGATGAGCTTAGAATTAATTTAGTCATTGTTTAATTCTGCAATAATATCATCAATGTTTCCCCGAAAGACTTTCCCTTGTTGGTAGTCTTGACGCGCTTGATGGATATTCTTGGCGATTTCTTCTCGTCTTTTTTCAATTTGTCTATGTCTAATAATACTGATTAAATCATCTTGTTCATCAAAAGAAAGATTGTCAATCATTTCTAAAATTTGATGAAATTGAAGGGTTTGTGACATTGGCGCTTTTCCTTTTTCAAATTAAAGAATAAATTTATTGTCAGTACCTAAGCAAAATTAATTACACAGATATAACTACCTCTTGCATGAGTGCCTATTTTTTAAGCTTTCCTTGGCTTCTTCAAGGGTTTCTCCTTGACCATTTGCACCCGGAATTTCAGTACAAATCGCCCAGTATCCCCCTTCTGTTGCCGCTTCAATGATAGCAGTAAACTCCCCTTTCAAGATAGTCTTCTTCGATAATATATTAGATATAGCGCCCATGCAAAAGTGAAGTGCAACCCCCGGGATTGACAGAGGTAAGCCCCTAGAGATAGTCTGAAGTTTCTGACAAGAGAAAGACTATCCGATCGCCTATATCCATCTTAAGCTAAAAATTTGCTTTGACCATAGTGCTTATCTCGCCAATGGCAATTAATTGGGCACGACTACGTTTACCCTTCTGAGTATGAATTTTATCTGCAATCATCCCTCGATCGAGCATTGCTTAAAACAACAATTAATTAATATTTTTCCAGAAAACAACCATAAATTAACTTTCTATCGTTGCCCAAAAACTGATATTATCCTCTATCGTTCACCTCTGTTTTATTATTTTACGCCCGCTCAATTTCAAACCATATTTAACCATTTAATCGTCCTTTTTCCGCAAATTCAGCTTAAAGAAGGATGGCTGGAATTATTATTAGATCAGCAATGTTTGTCCTTTTGGTTACTGAAACTAAACGATTTAATCGATCAATTTTTCTCGGATCAGCTTCCTCTCCATCCCAGAGGAGAATTTTTCTTTTTATTTCAATACACTCACGCTCGCTATTCTGGTTTGTTACAACTGCTCAATCGGGAAAAAATTAGATTAATCGAGTCTGAACTATTATCGTGGCATCATCCCGCCGAAATAGCTTTAATCCTGCAAATTTTAACCGTTTGTGATTGTTGGGAACGCCAGAAACCCTATCCCCTAACCGCAAATTTTTGCGAGGCAATGCTCAATTTTGAGCGTAACTGTCGCATTATCGGAGAATCGGCCCCAATTCAGCGATCGAGATTAATCCTGATTAGCGTCAGTCAAAAACTACTTAACCGTCTTCTCCGTCAAAAATGGCAACTGCTGCCGATGACGGAACTATAAAAATATTAACTTTTATGAATTTAGTGGACAAAACCATCAGCTTATGATAGATTTTAATTAGTGTGAGGAGCGAACCAGAATAGAGAGCCGAGACGAAACATGGACAGTCGCCGGCTCTCTTTCTGTTGTTCAGGAATTATTTTCTTCTTGGCGATATTTAATAAAAGTGGGCAAATCAACCCGAAAAGAGGAATATTTCGGGGAAGGGGAGATGATAGGTGCGGGCCAATCCCTCTCTTTCTTATTTAAGGATTCCACTGGCTCAATTGTCTCTAATTCCGCTAAAAACTCATCGATGGGAGCCACTTCATCGCTTTCTTGATTCTCTGTCTGAGACCAAGGCTCGATCGCGGCTGCCTTGGCGACAAGGGCTAAATCCGGGGGAGAATTGCGATCGCTCCCGCGCTGGAAATACTGGGCTAAGGCCGCTTTATACTGGAGGGTGTAGCGTTGCTGACGTTGGAGACGGGTGCGTAATTCCTGCAATTGCTGGTCATAGTTGCACAGTTTTTGGCTTTTTTCCTGATAACTTTCCTGAATTAAGGCACATTCTCGCTCTAAACGGGCTAATTGTTGACGCGTGCGGGTCAATTCTGCGGTCAAATTGGCAATAATCATCGGTTGCCGTTGTTCTGCTTGACGATACTGTTCGATTTCTCCTAAAGCTCGCTGTAATTGTTGCTTTTCGTATTGCAGTTCCTCGTTTTGCTGGTGGATTAGGGTATCACAACTTTGCCAGCGACGATGTTGCTCGGCTAACTGCGATCGTAGTTCTGCGAGAGCTTGCTCCCGTCGCCAGATCTCCCCTTGTAATTCTTGATTTTGTTGACGTAAATGAGAGGATAGAGCCGGCCAATCTGTCTCATCTGTTGATTGACTCTCATGCTCGACAATTTCAGCAGTAATGACAGTATCCGCATGGGTGAGATGATCGAGGTACAGGTCGGAATTATCGTTCATAAAAGCCAAAGGATGAGGAAACCTAGAAGTTTAGAGACGTTAAAAGCCTTTTATCGTTCCAAAAAAAAATGGGAACCGCATTGTTAGAGACTGCCGCGCGGTTCCACTGCCGATCCTTGAGAGGAGAACACATAAATAACTATAAGCTTATTAGGAATTTTTGTCAATACCTAATGAGAAGTTTTTTCAATAAGTTGGAGGAGAGAGGGGAATCGACTAATTCGTAGATAGGGTTGGCTGAATAAATCTAAAAACCTTGTTGGGTAAGACTTTTAGACTTTTTTGACATCAAAAAGTGCCAGCCATAAAACCCCACACCCCACACCCCACACCCTACCCCCACGAAAAACTTTTTGCCGCAAACCCTATATATCTATTGATACAAGCATCGGTCGAGCGGGTTAGCGGCTCGATGTGCTTCAATAATTCTATAGTTTTTATTTTCCTTGTCGTATCATGCCACGTCCCCCGAAGAAAACCCCTAGCACCCCTGAACCCCCCGAAGAGCCAATTAAAGCCACTCCTCCCCTACAACCTCTACAAATTATTAAAAAGGGTTCTAGGGCTGCAGTACCCCCCAAACCCCCGGAAACCCCTTCAGAAATCATCGAGGAAAAACCGGCCGCGGAAACGGTAAAATCAGTCAGTAGCGAGATAAAATCTCCTTTCCGTCCTCGTTCCGATTCGGCTCCTCTATTCCGAAAACCAATTCCCAAAGCAGAAATTCCTGTCATCGAAAAAGCGACGGGAGCCAATGGCGAAGTATTTAATCTGACCGATTCTGTCCTCATTACCGAACCTTTTGGTACTCGTATTGCCGCTATTATCGATAGTTTTTATGCCGATGCTCAAGGCGAAATCTGGGCGCGACTCAAACCGGTGGAAGTTAATCCCGATTGTCGCTGGGAACAGGCCTGTATTCGCTCTCAGGGTTTGGTAAAAGCTGAGTAAGACAGTTATCAGTTATCAGTTATCAGTTATCAGTTATCAGATTTGAGTTTTAAGTGTGCAGTATTAACAAGTAATACTAAATCTGGTTATTAAAAACTGATTATAGCGTTTTTCAGTCTGCTGAGGTACAAAAGTTATGGGTTTTAGGCAAGAGGCAAAAGGCTAAAGGCAAAAGGGAAGAAAAATAGGTGTACCTCACTAGCTTAGGAAACGCTATATTTATTCTCCGTTTTGCATGAGTGCCTCTCCTGAGAGGGGGACAAGCGAGCTAGAAGGTAGATAGGGCAAGCGATATAGCTCTTTGTCCCTTGATGTAATCCTTCAACCGATAGCGGCTAATTTGCATTAGCTCTTCTATATTTTTTGGGAACATTTGATGTAGCCCGAG
>NZ_JADBTZ010000105.1:0-4733 GCF_020245885.1 Microcystis sp. M165S2
TCAGACAATTTGAAGAGAGATAGGCTTTTAGTGGCGTGGGAACAAGCTTTATCAATTTATTCATAATAAATATTGGCAGAAGATTAAAGATTAGTTATTGTGACTAACTCTTTTGATTAGAAAAAGATAAACTTGAGAATCTTCGGTCAAATTTATTGACTCAAAATCCGCTGTACTTAATTTAAATGAATCAACCCTACCCCAAACCCCCCGCGCATTAGCTTAACTGTGAGATGCTTACAGACGATTGTTCATATTTTTGTACCAATTTAAGAGTCACTGATAATTGCTGATTGTTGGTATTTCTGCAAATGTGAGACGCACCCAACCTGCCCCTCCTGACTCCCCTTTTTTAAGACTTATAATTGTTATTTATCTAGGGCAATGTTGACCTAGATAAATAATTACAACTTCTCAAAACTTATAAAAAATGATCGAGCAGAAAACTACTATTAAAAATCTGGCTTTAATTGCAGGTGTGCATGGCAATGAACTAACTCCCGCTTATTTGGTTGAATATCTGCAAAACTCACCTAATCTTATTGCTCGCAGCAGTTTTCAATCCTACAGTCTCATCGCTAATCCCTTAGCCCTAAAGCAACGGGTTAGATATATCGATACGGATTTAAATCGTTGTTTTAACCAAAAAGATTTAGTTAATCCCGATTGTCAGCAATACGAACAAAAACGAGCTAAAAAAATAGTCAAAGACATCCGAGAAAAATCCATCGATTTATTAATAGATATTCACAGCACCACATCTAACATGATGCTGGCGATTATTTATTCTAACCCCCATCCTTGGCTATTAAAACTCTTTACCTATCTGACTAAAATTAATCCTGAGGTGCGCTTAATTTATCATCCCGTCAGCGAGGAAGAAAATCATTTTCTGAAAGGAATTTGTCCCCTAGCTTTTACCCTAGAAATCGGTCCAATTGACCATGGTGTCATCTGTCCCTATCTTTTTCGTCAAACCGAAACACTTATCTATCAAATCCTAGACTATATCGAACAGGAAAATTATCTGGCAGCCCATCTCGATACTTTCAGCGAATCCCTAATAGTTTACCAACGTTTAGGCTCGATCGATTATCCTAGGGATGAACAGGGTGAAATTAAAGCCATGTTACATCCTGAGATTCTCCAACGAGATTATCAGGCAATTCAACCCAATCAACCGATTTTTCTAGGATTTGATGGTCAGGAAATTATCTATCGTGGGGAATCTGAATTATATCCTATCTTTGTCGGAGAATCTTCCTATAAAGAAAAAGGAATCGCCCTTTGTTGGACAGCAAAAAAACAAATCGATATTAATTAGTACCAGACAGCAGTTTTCCTGACAAAAAACCGGTCTAAATAAGGGAAAAGCCACTATGACCTTTACTTCTGATTCTCTTTTAGCTGAACGTTACCAACTGCAACAACGCCTAGGCAATACCGCTATCGGTCGTCAAACTTGGTTAGCTATCGATGTATTATCCCAAGAATCAGTAATTATTAAACTCCTCGCTTTTAGTCCCCAGATGGAATGGGAAGAATTAAAATTATTTGAACGGGAGGCAGCCGTCTTAGCTTCTCTCCATCATCCCCGTATTCCCCGCTATCGCGATTATTTTTCCCTCGATAAAAATCAAGGTGACGGGATTCCTTGGTTTGTGCTTGTACAAGATTATATACCAGGAGAATCCCTAAGCGATCGCTTAGAAAGGGGGCAACGTTTCACCGCTACGGTAATTCGGACTATTGCCCAAGAAGTTCTCGAAATTCTCATTTATTTGCACGAATTATCGCCCTCAGTATTACATCGAGATATTAAACCTAGTAATTTAATTATTAACTCAGAAAATAACGTTTATTTAGTAGATTTTGGGGCAGTCCAGTCCCGCGGTGCAGTAACAGGAGTTACTTTTACTGTGGTGGGGACAAGTGGTTATGCACCCCTAGAACAATTTTGGGGCCGGGCAGTTCCCAGTTCTGATTTATATGCCTTAGGTATGACTTTAATTCATTTATTGACGGGAATTGTCCCCATAGAATTGCCCCACCGCAACTCTAAAATTCAATTTCGCCAACTGGTGACAATCGATGATGATTTAAGCGATTGGTTAGAAACTATAACCGATATAGCGGTAGAAAAGCGGTTTAAAAGTGCCAGAGAAGCTCTGAAATTTCTCCAACATCCCTACTATCGCCAAGCATCAAGTTTAGTCGATCCTAAGAAATTACCAAAACCTCCCCACAGTTCCATCCGTATTGCTAAACACCGGGATAATTTAGAGATTAATTTACCCCCAAAAATTAAGCTACCTTCCGATGCAGCTACTCTCTGGTCTTTGGCGATTGTCCTTACTGTCAGCATCTTTATCTCCCCAATTCTTACCTTTATTATAGCTCTAATTGGTTTTATTTGTTTGCGTGAGATGCAATTAATTCTTACCCCTCAAGAAGTTTTAATTAAATATAAAGTCTTCAATTTTATCTACAAAAAATTTGCTTTTAAAACTCAAGATTTATGGGGTATTTTTCTCCATAGCAACGGCACAGAAGGTAACTATCAGATTCGTCTGCGGACTGCTAAAAATTATTATCTTATCGGTCAGAATCTCCGCGAGGATGAATGTCTCTGGTTAGGACAGGAAATCCAAGATTGGTTAAATTTTATCAAATATAGCGTTTCTCCTCAAGATGATGTGTAACCTGACAGGGTATCATCGACCGTCTCCCCAAAACGAAAACTTTGCACCTCACCATGAAGATAACTGAGAATCAATTAAAGAAATCCCCGGAATTAGTCGGTAGGCATTTTCCCTTTTTAACCTTAATGTTGCAGAGATCACCCTATCTTGATAGAATAATAACTGATTGGCATTCCCTCGGCTACAAGGCGGCAATTATTAAATCGGATTAGTTAGTTATTAATGGAGAATTAAAAATGAACTCTGAAATTTACAAAAAAGTCAGCTTGTTAGTTTTGTATCAAGGGGTTTTTGATAATGCTATTGGCCAGGCATTTATTACCCTATTATCTACGGATAATGTTGCCGATTTTCTCAAAGCTTATGGTCAATGTTTTCAAGCTTTAGCATCTAAAAATATCAGTTGGAATGATTTTCTAGTCGAACAAATTTTATTAGATGATAATCCCTTTAGTCAACAGGTACAGAAAAAAAGTGTTTGGGAGTTACCCGAATCTTTAATTGATGGCGTTAAACAGGATTTATCTATCCTCCAATCTCTTTATAACTCTAGCATTTATAGCCTAAGCAGTTCGACAGTTTTTGAACAAATTAAATTTCTAATTTTCCCCGCTTGGGAAGTGGACAATAAATTAGAAACTTTCCTGCATTCCAGTTCAGATTGGACGGAATTAGTCGAAGATTTAGCCGATTATTATCGCGAATGTGGTACAGGAATTTTTGCCCGTTATCAAGCTTTAAGGTGGCAAGAAGGCAGATTACAAGGAATTACTCATCCCGATCCCGTACAGATTCAAGAAATAGTCGGTTATGAAATGCCTAAGGAAACCTTGATTAAAAACACTGAGTTTTTATTGGCAGGTTATCCCGCTTTAAATGTCTTACTCTATGGCAGCCGTGGTTCAGGAAAATCCTCTTTAGTCAAGGGATTATTGCAAAAATATCATAGCCAGGGATTGCGCTTAATTGAAGTGGCAAAATCGCAATTAAAAGACCTACCATTAATTATTGAAATCCTGCGAGATTTGCCACAAAAATTTATTATCTTTGTCGATGATTTATCCTTTGAAGAAGACGATGAAGCTTTTAAAGCTTTAAAAGTTGTTTTAGAGGGAAGCATCACCGCTAGACCGAAAAATGTCGTAGTTTATGCCACTTCTAATCGCCGACATTTAGTCAGAGAGTTTTTTGCCGATCGACCCCGACCAAAAGATGGGGATGAAGTGCATAATTGGGACACAGTACAAGAAAAATTATCCTTTAGTGATCGCTTTGGTTTAACCCTAACTTTTGAACCTGCTAATCAAGAAAAATATTTAAAAATAGTGCGTCATTTAGCAGGTTTAGCTAAATTAAAAATTAGCTTAGAAGACTTAGAATTTCGTGCCAAACAATGGGCAACCCAACATAATGGGCGATCGGGAAGAACTGCTAGACAATTTATTGATTTTCTGCAAGGGGAATTAGCATTAAATAAGTAGCATTAATTGTGTTATGATTAAATAAAAGAATATCTAATCTAGAAAAATGTTGACTTCATCTCCTCCCAAAATCCTCAGCTTAGAAGAATATCGCAACCTAGAAACTAGAGCGGAAACTAAACACGAATATCAAGACGGAGAAATTATCGAGATGACAGGGGGAAGCATCAATCATAATAGTATTCTCATTAATCTGATTGTTTTGCTAAAATTAGCTTTAAGAGGAACTAATTGTCGTCTTCAATCTAGCGATCTACGTCTATGGATACCCCAATATAATCGCGGTTTATACCCAGATTTAATGATCATTGCTGGGGAACCATTATTTAGTGATAATCGCAACGATGAAATCTTAAATCCCTGTGTAATTATCGAAGTTTTATCCCCTTCCACCTCTAGTTATGATCGGGGTGATAAATTTCGTTATTATCGTTCTATACCCCAATTAAACCAATATCTTCTCGTCAGTCAAGGGGAGATACTAATAGAATCCTATAGCAAAACATCAGAAAATCATTGGTTACTGCAAGAATACATCCCAGCTAGGGGA
>NZ_JADBTZ010000106.1:0-11951 GCF_020245885.1 Microcystis sp. M165S2
AGGTTTTTAGACTTTTTTTCCCTCAAAAAGTGCCGACCCTTGGAGTGATTGGGGGGAAAATTCCGGGACTTTTTCCCTGAAAATTAGGTAATTGACCACCTGAAAATGGGTAAAACCCCACACCCCACACCCCAACCCCCCACCCCCCAACCCCCAACCCCCCCCGAAAAACTTTTTCAGCAAACCCTAAATACATATACGGTGAGACTCCCGTTGAGGTACTACGTCACGGTCATACTGTTGGGTTCTATTTCCCGGTTAAACAGAGGAGTAAAAGCGCGGATATCGCTGCCTTACAAGCGGTGGCCGCTCAATTTAAGTACCTGTTAAGTCAAAAGGGAATTTCCGAAGACGACATTGTTCGTGAGTTTCGTCAGATGTGTGAAGCGGACAGAACAAATCAGACAAAGGATTTGGACGAGTGAGACTCAAATTCGTCGTTCTCGACGCTGGTATCATCATAAGAAATAGACATCTCCAAAAATCTATACCCCAGTCCTAGCACTGGTATTACTACTTGGTAATGGGATTTCTTATCCTTTTAGCTAAACAGCAACATTGCTCCTATGAAATTAGCCTCCATTCCGACAAAACAGTACATCGAGCAACGAGAAGAAGAATATTGGCTCGAAGGAACTCGTATATCTCTTGATTCAGTTGTCTATTCTTTCTTGAACGGAGAATCGCCTGAAAGCATTGCCCAAAATTTCCCACTCCTTTCCCTCGAACAGGTTTATGGCGCGATCGCTTTCTATCTGGCCAATCGAGAGCTTGTCGATGCCTATCTGAAAAAGGGTGAAGCCGAGTTTCAGGGACTACAACAGTCTTGTAGAGAAAGGAGTCCTTTGCTGTACCAAAAATTGAAGGCAGCTCAAGCCCAGAAGTAGAGGGCAGCATGACAGAAATTCGCTTTCAGGCTGATGCGGATCTTAGACAGGCAATTGTGACTGGTGCAGTCCGCAGACAACCAAATCTGGATTTTCAGTCAGCTAATGAAGCAGGGCTTGAAGGAATAAAAGATCTAGCAGTTTTAACCATTGCAGCACGGGATGGTAGGGTGCTGGTCACGCACGATCGCAAAACCATGCCGACTGAGTTTGGTCAATTCATCATGTCGCAAACGAGTTCTGGTGTTCTAATTCTTTCTCAGAATCTTGCAATCAGCGAAGCGATCAATGCAATTATCTTAGTGTGGGAAGCATCTACGGCTGAGGAATGGATCAATCAGATTATGACTTTTCCATTTTAAATGGCTACACACGGTTTGGTTTGAAATCCTCGGAAAATGCTGCATAACCTTAGCAATCCACCGCAATACGCACCGACCCAGTGAAAGAAACTGCCCCCGCTTAATAAGTATATGTGCTTAACAAAAATCTAATTTCCTAGAAGAAGGCTATAATTACCATGATATTTTGCCCCCATCTCAATTCTAGCCAGTAGATTCTTTTCCCCAGTGCCAGAGGAAAAAGCCCCATAAGTCTAATCACCAGTGTAGCTCCGATGACTTCCACTATTGCCCCTTCTCGACCTTCACTGCCCACCCAAGATGAATTGCCCTGTGATGACGGCGTTCCCATGGAAACCCAACGACATAAACTACAGATGGATATCCTGATTGATGCCTTGTTACCCTGGTTAGCTGCTAGGGAAGATGGCTATGTGGGGGGCAATATGTTCGTTTATTTCAGTGCCGCACAGTTAAAAAGCGAGGAATTTCGCGGACCCGATTTTTTTGCTGTCCTGGGGGTTCCCAAAGCGGAAAGAAAAAGTTGGGTGGTTTGGGAAGAAGGGAAAGCTCCCGACGTGGTTATCGAACTCCTTTCCGAAAGTACCGCTCCACAGGATAAAACTGAAAAGAAAGCCATCTATCAGGACCGTTTGCGAGTGCCAGAATATTTCTGGTACGATCCCTTTAATCCTGAAGACTGGGCAGGTTTTATCCTCAGAGAAGGCAACTACGAGCCATTATCTCTAGAGGAGGGAGAAAGATTTTTCAGTCAAAGACTAGGGTTGTCCTTGGTACGCTGGCAAGGGGAGTATAAGGGAGTCGAGGCAGTGTGGTTGCGTTGGGCGACTTTTGCTGGCGATTTACTGCCCACAGAGTCAGAGCTAACTGAACAGGAGAGAATGCGGGCTGAACAGGAGAGAATGCGGGCTGAACAGGAGAGAATGCGGGCTGAACAGGAGAGAATGCGGGCTGAACAGGAAAGAATGCGGGCTGAGGATTTAGAAGCATTGCTTCAACGCTATCGAGAGCGTTTTGGAGATTTGCCGGAATAATGACTCTCCAGGAAGCTAAATAGAAGATATGATACTAAATCCGTTGAGTATAGGCTACTTATGAGGAGAGGCACTCATGCAAGAGGCAAGAGGCAAAACGGAGAATAAATAATCAGTTTTTAATAACCGGATTTAGGATGAGAACATTTTTTCCCATTATATCGGGAGAGCCGTTGGCTTTCTAGTATTGGCTGGTTAAAAATTTTCTTTACAATAAGTTCATCATCAGGTACAATGGCTCTAAATCTTAAAGTTAATTTTTTTAGCTAATTACATTAGCTGATATAACCCGCAGGCTAGTTTAATAGTATTTTAGCAAGTATGAGAGATCTAGAATAATCTTTCTCATTCTATATAGCTAATTATAAACTGACCTAGTTGTAATTATGATTAAAACGCTTGTAGCTTGCCAATATCAAGATAAGATATGACAATAAAACCACCATTGCAAGAGAAAAAAACTATCGAGCTAGATGCTAACTTCTCTACAACTCGCCGAGTAACTATGGAGAGGCCTGCTATTATTAACGATTCTTCTGCAAAAGTGCAATCTCATTTATTTTTGCCACCAAATCCAGAACGCAAGGGAGAAGGGGGATTAAGAACAAAGGGATATTTCAAGCACTCCTACACGGAGACAAGTGAGTTATCGGAAAAATTTGCAGTTCCTTTGGTTACTATTATAACGGTAGTTTTTAATGGAGAAAAGCACTTAGAGCAAGCAATTCAGAGTGTCATTAGCCAGTCTTACAATAATGTTGAGTACATTATTATAGACGGAGGTTCTACTGACAGCACAATTGATATTATTCGTAAGTATGATGATCAGATAGATTATTGGTTGAGCGAACCTGACGAAGGTATATATGATGCGATGAATAAAGGCTGGAAATTGAGTCAAGGAGATTACATTTACTACTTGGGGAGCGATGATATATTGTTAAATATACCTAGCCAATCTCTTCAGAAAGCAAGTTTAAACAATACGGACATAATTCATGGCAATGTAATTATGGATAACGGTCAGCTACGGATCAGTAGATATAATCCATTGATTGTGTTCAAAAATACTTTATGTCCCCAAGGATTATTCATTAAGAAAAACTTACTTGCTCAACTTCCGTTCAACACGAAATATAAAATATATGCTGACTTCGATCTTAATCAAAAGATTTATAAGATGAGTGCATCGTCAATCAAAGACAAATCTACAATTGCTTTTTTTAGACTTGGTGGTGCCAGCAGTTCCTATCAAGATAACTCAAAATTAGCGAATTGTAAGCAGGAGTACGCTAGAGTTATTTATGATAATTTTGGTTTGTGTGGGCTGATTTTATCTTGGATTTGGGGGGCTGTACGAGGTTTAGTTGTTAGACACAATATCCATTTACATACCGATTACAAAACCTTGAAAAAAGTTTTAAAAGACTGCGAATAATCCTTTTTATTCGAGTGATATTTGCATGAACATATTTGAGCAATAAACAATTTAAAGGAGTTAGACACTTTCTATGCAGAGTACAGCAAATAGTAGCAATTATCAACATTTATTAAGTATAATCAATACTGAATCTTACAGACATTCAACTCATCAAGAAGTCAAAATTCTAGATGTTGGGTGTGGTAACGGACAATTGATTGCATACTTGACAAAAAATCTTCCCTGTGCACAGCCAAATATTAATTGGAAAGTCTATGGTTTAGACGTGGTTAATCATGGTGTTCAAAAAAAGGGGTTTATGGATGAAACAATTGAAAATCTATCAAAGAATTTTTCTGAGATAGATTGGCATGAAAGACTAACTTTAATGTATGATGATGAAAAGTGGCAATATCCAGATAATTTTTTTGATGTAATTATTTCTAACCAAGTGGTGGAACACGTCAAGAATCACATACTTTTTTTTCTTGAGATATCTAGAACATTAACAATGAATGGATACTCTGCACATCTATTTCCCTTATCTGACGTTCTCTGGGAATGGCATATTCATTTACCTTTGGTTCATAAGGTGAAAAATTTTGATTTTTTGTTTGATAACATTAAGTTTTTAAGCACTTTAGGTTTAGGGACTTTTCATAGTCAGACTAAAGAATCGAGTATATCTTTGGACGATTGGACTGAAAAACATACGGATTATTTACCTTATTTTACCAACTATATTAGCTACCAAGAGATTTTAAAGATGGGCAAAATATCTAACTTAAGAACATCTTTTAGATATACGAGAGAACTTTATCAACTATACCTAGACAAAAAAATGAAACGAACACCAAAATCAATTTATACCAACCATAATAGCTCATTTATCTTGGAGTTTTTATCTATATTTTTTCTTAAGTATATTGCCAGTGTAACTTTGTTTCTTGAGAAAAAACAGACTTTTAACTAATCAATCGGAGTAAAAAATGAATCAATTTATCGAGACGTTGAGTCAATGCCCTAAGTGCCAAAGTAGTCAATTAATTTTTGACGATCATCAGATTATTTGCAAAAACTGTAGTTCTGAATTTGCTATTATTAATAATAAACCAGTATTCATTCGAGAAGATAATGAAATTTTTTCTCCCTCTTTTTATACTAATGCGGTTACTAATTACAGTTCAAAAGAGAAAAAAAATATATTCTCAAAAATTGTCCCTAGTCCCTCGATTGCATTCAACCATGCTGAGAGGATTCAAAATTTCGCTCAGACTTTAAAAAAGTTTACCCCAGCCTATGTCTTGGTTGTGGGTGGAGGAAATCAGAAAAGAGATTTGGATAGGTTAATGTCAGAATATAGCAATATCAAATTGATCTATTCCGATGTTGATGTTAATGCAGATGTCGATTTATTCTGTGATGCTCACGATCTTCCTTTTCAAGACCAAGTTTTTCATGGTATTATTACCACAGCAGTTTTAGAGCACGTTCTCTACCCCGAAAAAGTCGTTAGTGAAATGCACAGAGTTCTCAAAGATGGTGGGGTAATTTATTCAGAAATTCCCTTTATGCAGCAGGTTCATGAAGGGGCCTATGATTTTACCAGATATACCCTTTCTGGTCATCGGCGCTTGTTTAACTATTTTTCAGAAATTTCCAGTGGTTTAGTGGCAGGACCTGGAACAGTTTTAGTCTGGTCTATCGAACATTTCGCTTTATGTTTTACTGGCAATAATACCTCAAGATTATTAACTAAAGCGATGGTGAGATTAATGTTTTCTTGGCTTAAATATTTTGACTATCTATTCAAAAATAATCCTCAAGCTCTCGATGGAGCTTCTTGTACATATTTCTTAGGAAAAAAATCTCCTGAGAAAGTAGTTTCTGATCAAATGATTATTGAGAGATATAAGGGAGCTAATAATCTTCGCCATACCTAGAGAATATCGTCAACTCTCCAGTTTATACAAGAAAATAATCTAATTAAATCCTCAACAGTGATGAAAATTTTGTTATTTAGTCGCTACGATACTTTAGCTGCTAGTAGCCGCTATCGTACTTACCAATATTTGCCTTATTTGAAAAAAGAGGGAATAGAGGTTGAGACCGCTCCTTTATTAGATAATGATTATCTTAGAACTCGCTACTTAGGGAAAAAATACCCTTTATCGAGATTATTATCTGCTTATCAACAGAGAATTTCGCTGCTATTGAAATCTCAAAAATACGATTTAATCTGGTTAGAAAAGGAAGCATTACCTTGGCTACCAGCTTGGCTAGAATTACTGTTGCTCAGAGGAAGAACACCTTATGTAGTTGACTATGATGACGCAGTTTTTCACCGTTACGATCAACATTCTGCTTCTGTAGTTAGATGGCTATTGGGACAGAAAATCGATCGAGTAATGCAGAATGCTCGCTTAGTGATTGCGGGAAATGATTACTTAGCTAACAGAGCAACACAAGCAGGAGCTAAATGGGTGGAAATATTACCCACCGTCGTCGATCTCGATCGCTATCCCTTATCAAAAGCTCCTCAAAATGAAGTCTTTACCATCGGCTGGATAGGAACCCCACTGAAGTTTTTTAATTATATCAAAGAACTAGCTCCTGTTTTAAAAGAAATTTGTCGAGATGGTGGTGCCAAAGTCGTTGCTATTGGTGCCAAAGAGACAAATATAGAGGATATACCTTTAGAAATTAAGCCTTGGTCAGAAGCAACCGAGGTGAAAGAGATGCAACAATTTGATGTAGGGATTATGCCCCTTACTGATACGCCATTTGAGCGAGGAAAATGCGGATTTAAACTAATTCAATATATGGCATCTAGTCGCCCAGTTATTGGTTCACCAGTAGGGGTGAATGCCGAGATTATCGAGCAGGGTATCAACGGTTTCCACGCTAGTAGTCAAGCTGAATGGCTGCAAGCTTTTCAAAAACTTAAAAATGATCGATATTTAAGGGAAAGCATGGGATTAGCGGGCAGAAAACTTGTCGAAGATAAGTATAATATTAAAATAACTGCTCCTAGACTGCTTCAGCTATTACAGGCAGCTGTCCAAGTTAAAAAAACTTAAACTTGTTCTCATAAAATTATCCATAAATAAAGAGTTTAAACTGTACACAAAATGAAAATACTTTTTATTATAACTAGAGCAGATACCGTTGGGGGCGCACAGGTTCATGTGCGGGATTTAGCGAAATTTCTCCAAGATTCTCACCATCAAGTCTTAGTTGTTACTGGAATCAAAGGAATTTACAATCATGACTTGCAAGGACAGCACATAAACAATGTATCTTGTCAATACTTTGGCAAAAAAATTAACTTAATTCAAGACTGGAAAACCTTAAATTTTCTTCAAAAAATTATTGCAGAATTCCAACCAGATATTATCAGCACTCACTCTAGTAAAGCGGGAATTTTAGGACGATTAGCAGCCAGAAAAAGCAAGACTCCTTGTATTTTTACCGCCCATGGTTGGGCTTTTACAGGAGGTGTACCAGAGCCGAGTCGAACTATCTATCAGTGGTTAGAAAAAATCACAGAACCTTTAGCTAATAAAATTATCTGTGTTTCGGAACAAGATCGATCAATTGGACTAAAAACTGGTATGCAACCCAATCGATTATTGACCATACATAATGGGATGCCAGATCTACCAGCAGAATTGAGAGCTAATCCTAGTCATGCTAACCCTGTTCGTATTGTTATGGTGGCAAGATTTGATCAGCAAAAAGACCATGTAACCTTACTGAAAGCCTTTCAAAATATTCCCGAAGCCCATTTAGATTTGGTCGGAGACGGTCCGGATTTAGAAAAAATTAAAACCTTAGCCAAGGAGCTAAAAATTATCGACAGAATTAATTTTTTAGGCTTTCGTACCAATGTAGCAGAAGTATTAGCCCAAGCCCAAATATTTACTTTAATATCTAATTGGGAAGGGTTTCCTCGCACCACAATCGAAGCAATGAGAGCAGGACTACCAGTTATTGTGTCCGATGTTGGGGGAGCGTCAGAAGCAATTATGGAAGGAATAACAGGTTATATTGTACCCCGGGGAGATGTTAACACTTTACACCAGAGACTATTACAATTAGTTCTAGATGCTCAGTTCAGGACTAAAATGGGAGCGGCAGGACGCAAACGCTACGAAGCAGAATATACTTTTAAGAAGATGTTTGAAAAAACCTTTCAGGTTTATGAGCAAGTTTTAGAGAAAAGGACTAAAAATGATGATTGAGAATAAATTGTTAATCACAGGTGCTACAGGGTTGCCAGGTGGTTTTTTCATGGAACGTTTGGCATCTACTAAGCCTGAAATAGAAATACATTGTTTAATTCGCCCTACTAGCGATCGCAGTATGTTAGATAGTCTAGGATTACCCATAATCTATCATATTGGTGATAGCTCGATTCCAGAAACTTGGCAGCAAATTTTTAGTGAAAATAATTTTCAAACCATTATCCATCTCGTCCAGCTTCGACAAGTACCAACCATACTTAATAGTCTAAAAAAATTCCAACAAACTCCCCGATTAATTATCATCGGAACCACGGGAGTGTATTCAAAATATAATGAATATTCTGCCGAGTATAAAAAAGCAGAAAGCTATTTACAACAATATGCTGGTTCTTATGGTCTCCTGAGACCGACAATGATTTATGGTTCTCCCCAAGATAAAAACTTACACAAATTGATTAAATTCTGTCACCGCTACGGATTCTTTCCCATTTTTGGTTCTGGGGATAACCTGTTACAACCAGTTCACGCTGATGACATTGCCCAGATGTTGTTAAAAGTCTGGGAATGTCCTAATATAAAAGGTGCTTACGATCTTTCCGGAGGTAGTATTGTTTCCTTCCGTCGGTTAATTTTATTGGTAGAAAAGTTATTAGGAAAATCAGTACGACCCCTATCTTTTCCTTTAAAATTTGGCATTTGGTCGGCTACTCTATTAGAAAATACATTAGGTAAAAATTCACCAGTGCGACGAGAACAAATCTTGCGATTACAAGAAGACAAAGCTTATTCCCATGAAGAAGCTAAAAGGGATTTAGGGTTTACTCCTCGTACTCTAGAAGTCGGACTACAACAAGAGATAGAATTAATGCGCTCCCAAGGCATAATTTAACTAATTAAATCAATTTTTGTCTTGACTCTAGATATATAGCAAAGACCAAGGTGCTTAGGACAATCCATCGCTGAAACCCTGTTCAGATAAGAGTTTGAAAATTGAAAGCGTCCTAAATAACCCATTATTTGCTATATTCAAAAAACCCTGAATTGGCAACCTCCCTTTACTTTAGAGCAAGGATTAGCCCAAACAATTCAGCCAGAAAATTAGTGATCAGCTTGTCAAAAAGACTTCATAATTCAAGTTCCGCTTTGACAAAATCGGGGGTTTTATAGAGAGAAAACCCCACTTTAGCCGCTATCATCTGCATAGCGCGGTTATCCCTTAAAATTTCCCCTTCAATTCCATCTAATCCTTCCTTTTTGCCAATAGTGACTAAACGCTGTAGTAACTCCGTACCAATTCCTTGACCTTGATAGTCATCCCTAACTAATAGGTCAAATTCTGCCACATTAACGCCGTGTAGTTTATTTAAGCGTCCTATAGCGATAATTTCTCGATCTTCCGTCTGATCGTTATTAATCTCTACCACTAAGCTCATTACTCGATCGTAGTCGATAAAACAAATGCGCGTAAGACGATCATAAGCGGTTTGGCGATCGAGATTGACAAGGTGAAAATAACGATAATAAATGGTTTCTTCCGAGAGATAATGGTTAAATTGTCGCACTAAAGGCTCATCTGCTGCCCGAATCGGACGAATTAGCACCTTTAAGCCTCTTTTTGTCGTCCAAAGCCCTATATAATGTTCGGGATAGGGACGGATTGCCGGATGAGATAACTTTTCTGGGGGTGTAGTTGGAGGATGAAGAAGGATAGAAGCGGAAAGGGCGATCAATTGCTCTGAATCGGCAAAAAAGGGATTAATATCGATAGTTTTAATGCGAGGTTGTTCACTGACCAAGTGACTAAATTTAACGATTATTTGCTCTAAATTCGCTAAATTAAGCGATTTAAGCCCATTTAGTCCCTGAAAAGCCCGATAAATCTTGGTTTTTTCTAAAAGTCGGCGCGCGAGATTAGTATTTAAAGGAGGTAGAGCGGTGGCGTAATCTTGAAAAATATCGACTAAACGGCCACCAGTACCGAAAATTATCACCGGTCCGCACTGATCATCGTAATTAGAGCCGATAATTAACTCATATCCTCGATCGATCTCTAACATCGGTTGAATACTCACCCCGAGAAAATGCTCCCGACCCACTTGTGCGCTAACATTAGCTTCGATCGCCTGATATGCTTGCGCGACTGCTATAGAGGAAAAAAGTGGCAATTGTACCCCACCCACCGCGCTTTTATGGATAATCGTCTGGGAATGCAGTTTCATCACCAGGGGATAACCGAGAGATTCAGCGAGATTAACTGCTTCTGCGGCACTTTCAGCAATTTCAGTGACAATAACAGGGATTCCATAAGCTTTGAGTATAGCTAAAGACTCTGACTCACTGAGAATTGTTCTATCCCCTGCTTGCTCGATAATCTGGCTAACTAAAACTCGATCAGAGCCATTTTCCTGAGAATTGGCTAAAATTGGCGTTTGATAAAGACCGCGCAGATTCTCTTCATATTTCCAGAGCAAATTAAACACCCGGGCCGCCGAATCGGGATAGCGATAGGTGGGGATACCCTGCTGATTTAATAACGCTACTCCCTCTGCAATGCCCTCTCCCCCCATCAAACTTGCTAAAATGGGTTTTTTAGTCTTTTGAGCGATTGAGGCGATGCTAAGGGCAATTTCTCGCAGATCGGTGTTAAAGCGAGGCGAGAGAATCATCAACACCGCATCGGTATGAGCATCCGCTAAAGCGATCTCTAGGGCGCGAGCGTAGCTATCGGGATCGCTGCTGCGACGCAGATCGATGGGATTTTGTGGGACAATATCCGCCGGAAAAAGAGGCTCTAGTTGCGCGATCGTTGCGGGGGTAAGGGTTGCCAGTTGTCCATCTTCCGCCAGTAAAGCCGAGGCCGCTAAAAGAGCGGGAGCAACACCATTGCTGATGATTGTCAAGTGTTTTCCCCGGGGAAATCGGGGAATTTTCCCTAAAACTTGCGTGATATTCAAGAGATCGGCCATTCTTTGTACTTCCACGATGCCACAGCGAGCAAAGGCAGCGGAGAGAGTTAGTTGATCGCTGGTCAATTTACCAGCATGGGAAAGAGCAGTGGGGTCAAAGTCGGTACTGTGGCGACTAATGGCGATAATTGGTTTATTTAGGGCAACTTCTCGGGCCGAGGACAGAAAAGAGCGGGCATTATTCAGGGATTCCAGGTAGATAACGATGCTTTTGGTTTGGGGATCGTCTCCCAAATAATAGAGTAATTCGCCCCAATCCACATCTAAAAGGACTCCGAGGGAGATAAAGTGACTAAAACCGACATTTTCGCTTAAACTCCAATCAAGCACGGCGGCAGCGATCGCACCACTTTGACTAATCAGGGCAATTGAACCAGTTTTCGGCAAGATGGGAGAAAAGGTGGCGTTAAGATTTTGGCTTAGATTGCTGATTCCTGAGCTATGAGGACCGATTATGCGTAATTTTTGACCGGCGATCGCTTTAATTTCCCTGAGTAAATTTTCCCCCATCTGGCCGGTTTCCCGAAAACCCGTGGAGAGAATCAGGGCGCATTTAACCTTTTTTTCGACAGATTGGGCGATAATAGCGGGAATTTCGGGAGCGGGGGCGGTGATAATTACCAGATCGATCGCGGCTGGGATATCTGGTAAACTGCCATAGGTGGGAAGATCGAGCCGGTTTTCGGGGTGAGGATTAACTAGATAAAGGCGGTGCTGACCGGGATTATCATGGAGATTATTTAAAAGAGTGCGATCTAGTTGGGGATTTTCGCCATTAAATCCCACCACAGCGATAGTTTTTGGCTCAAAAAAGGCTCTTATGGTTTGATGTTCGCCACCACGAGGAGCTAAGATGGAATTTAACATAAGTGGGTGGAATTAAATATAAGATCAACGTAGCGACTGTCTTGATTGTCAAGGGGTAACTCAAAAAACAATCAAGGAGTTGCTGTCGAACCTAAAATCTCAAGCCAGAAAAAAGCGCAGCAAAAACTAAGTCGCTCAGGTTAAACCAAAGCAAGCGCAACCCTTGAT
>NZ_JADBTZ010000107.1:0-6764 GCF_020245885.1 Microcystis sp. M165S2
ACTGAAAACGGACGGGTCGAAAGTGTCAGACTTAAGCAATTAAGCGTTTTTCGCTATCTGCGTCAACCCCGTTCAGCGACCACCCTAAAAAAGTGGCGTGGTGAGGAATCGCCGTCCGTTTTACGGCGGCGAGGATGTCAAGTTGTGCTAAACTCAAGCCCTTGAGAGACAAAGCTCTAGTCGCAATGTCAGTAAGAACACATTTAGCAACTCCCTACCCAAACCCTTAGTCATAACACTCTGGTAATGCCCCGAATACTTGTAATCGATGATGATCCTGCGATCGCGGAATTAGTCTCCATCAACTTGGAGATGGCGGGTTATGACGTTAATCCGGCAGAGGACGGGATTAAAGGCCAGGCCTTGGCCGTCCAGTTACAACCCGATTTAATCATGCTGGATTTAATGCTGCCCAAAGTCGATGGTTTTACTGTCTGTCAGCGTTTGCGACGAGATGAACGCACGTCCGACATCCCGATTTTGATGCTCACAGCCTTAGGACAAACCCAAGATAAAGTGGAAGGTTTTAATGCGGGTGCTGATGATTACCTGACCAAACCTTTCGAGGTGGAGGAAATGTTAGCTAGGGTGCGCGCCCTCCTTAGACGCACCGATCGCATTCCCCAAGCCGCTAAACACTCAGAAATACTCAGTTTTGGACCTTTAACCCTTGTTCCCGAACGTTTTGAGGCGGTCTGGTTTGACAGTGTGGTCAAGTTAACCCATCTAGAATTCGAGTTACTCCACTGTCTTCTCCAACGTCACGGTCAAACCGTTTCCCCTAGTGATATTCTCAAGGAGGTCTGGGGATACGATCCCGATGATGATATCGAGACTATTCGGGTTCATATTCGCCATCTGAGAACGAAACTAGAACCCGATCCCCGTCATCCTCGCTATATTAAAACCGTTTACGGTGCGGGTTATTGTCTGGAGTTACCCACCAATGAACAGTTGGTGCTTGATTCATCGGTGGCAACGGTTTAAACAGGGAGCGATTGTCTAGATAGGCAATAGGGACAATTGTTTCCTCGCTCCTCCTGTTCAGATTGAGAGGGTTTGACCGGCGGTTGGGTTTTGATGGCTATGGCTGAGGCCTCTTTTTGGACATGACTATAACAAGGGGAAAACAGTAACTACTGGTTTAAGGTAAGTCCGTCGCCCCCATCAAAAAGCGATCGCATTCCCTGGCGGCCCCGCGACCTTCATTAATCGCCCAAACCACCAAACTTTGACCACGACGACAATCCCCTGCTGCAAAGACTTTCGGTAAGCTAGTGGCAAATTGACCGTGTTCGGCCTTGATATTGCTGCGGGCATCCTTTTCTAAGCCTAAATCATCGAGTAAAGGCTGTTCTGGTCCCAAAAATCCCATGGCTAATAGAACCAATTGCGTCGGGATGACTTTTTCTGTTCCTGCTACCGGTTGGGGGATAAACTGCCCTTTTTCGTTGCGTTGCCATTCCACCTGTACCGTGTGAATCCCTGTGACGTTGCCCTCGCTATCCCCTTCGAATTTAGTCGCCGTGGTGGTGTAAACCCGGGGGTCATCGCCAAAACGTGCGGCCGCTTCCTCTTGTCCATAGTCCAGACGGTAGATTTTCGGCCATTCGGGCCAGGGATTATCGGCGGCCCGTTCTCGGGGCGGTTGCGGCATGATCTCTAATTGGGTGACGCTACGGCAGTTATGACGCAGGGAAGTCCCCACACAGTCGGTTCCCGTGTCGCCACCGCCGATAATTACTACGTCTTTACCCGCGGCCGAGATAAAATCCTCCCCGGGCTGTCCGTCTAATAGTGCCTTTGTATTAGCAGTGAGAAACTCCATGGCGAAGTGAATGCCCTTTAATTGGCGACCTTCGATGTTTAAATCCCGGGGTTTGGTGGCCCCGGTACAGATAACGACGGCATCGTATTCGTTTAATAGGTCTTGAGCGCTGATATCCTTGCCCACTTCCGTGCTACAGACCATTTTTACCCCTTCCTGTGCGAGTATCTGGAGACGACGCAGAACCACTTCTTCCTTATCTAACTTCATGTTGGGGATACCGTACATTAATAGCCCTCCGGGACGATCGGCCCGTTCATAAACTGTCACCCAGTGACCGGCTTTATTTAACTGGTCGGCGGCCGCCAATCCCGCAGGTCCTGAACCAATTACGGCCACTTTTTTGCCGGTACGGATTGCGGGGGGATTGGCAGTAATCCAACCGGATTCCCAACCTTTGTCGATAATTGAACATTCAATATTTTTGATCGTAACGGGGGGATTATGAATACCGAGAACACAGGAACCCTCACAGGGAGCGGGGCAGACTCTACCGGTAAATTCGGGGAAATTATTGGTTTTATGAAGGCGATCGAGGGCTTCTCGCCACAATCCTCGATAGATTAAATCATTCCATTCGGGAATCAGGTTATTAATCGGGCAACCACTGGCCATGCCACTAATGAGCGTTCCGGTGTGACAAAATGGTGTACCACAATCCATACAACGGGCGGCCTGATTGCGGAGTTTATCCTCAGGCATGGGAAGATGAAACTCATCCCAATTATGAAGGCGATCGAGAGGGGTAAGTTCGGAAGGAAGTTCACGCAGGAATTCGATAAAGCCAGTCGGTTTGCCCATAGTCTTTTTTGTCTCTGTCGTTTATTCCCTATCTTCCTTCAGGGTTCGATCGATCCTCGCAACTTTACCGATTTCTTTAATCTTATCGGCAGCTCAGTGGACTAAAAGGCGGTAATTTTGACAAATTCGGGAATTAACTATTGAGTTAAAAACAGGCGATTTCAAGAGGAAGGGGGCAATTCTAACGGGATAGCCCCGATTATTCCCTTACGAAAATCATTGAGTAACTGCATGGCTGCCCTTTCTTTATCTTCTTGATATTTGAGATTGGCCAATTTTTCGATAAAATCTTCCCCGGTCATGTCTAGAGTATTCAACCCGTAACGAGATTGTAAAAGACCTTCATAGTGTAATTCTATTAATAAATCGACAAAAGCCGCCGCTATCCTTTGGTTATCATAACCAGCATCGCCAATATCCTCACAGATAGCTAATTTCACCGCATCCCTTTGATTATCTAAACGGGAAGGAATCACCCCCGGCGCGTCTAATAATTCTAAGGTGTCGGAAATTCTTACCCATTGTAATTGTCGCGTTACTCCGGCCCTGCGGGCGCTGGCGACGACTTTTCGCCCTAATAAACGGTTAATCAGGGCAGATTTGCCCACATTGGGAAACCCGATCACCACGGCGCGCACTGGACGCGGTAACATTCCTCTTAGTTGGCGTTTTTGGTTAATTTCATCGCCAATTTTTTCCGCCGCTTTGATAATTGCTTTAACTCTTTCTCCCTGTTTAGCGTTAGTAAAATAGACGGGTTCTCCTTGACTTTTAAACCATGTTACCCATTGTTGATGGGCAGATTCGGGAATCATATCGAGACGATTTAAGATTAACAAGCGCGGTTTATTGCCAATCCAATCGTCCACCTGCGGATGATGGGAAGCTAAGGGAATGCGAGCATCGCGCACTTCTAAGACCACATCCACGAGTTTAAGATGTTCCTTGAGTTTTCTTTCCGCTTTGGCAATATGACCGGGATACCATTGAATTAACGACATGGGAGATGGGAGTATAAAATTAAATTTTATCAGGAATAGTCCCTAGATAGCTATAATTATCTGAGAAAAAGTTTAGTAATTTCACTGCAATTATAACAGGATTGTCGATGACTAAGTTAAAAAAATGGCAAATTATTAAATCCGAGCTAGTTTTTCAGAATCGTTGGTGTCAAGTCCGTCAAGACGCGGTGAGGTTATCCTCTGGACAAGTTATCGATGATTATTTCGTTAATATTCGTCCTGAAATTGTTTTAGTTGTTCCAGTTACTGGGGATAATCAATTGGTTTTTGTCCGTCAATATCGTCACGGAGTTAAGGAAATTTTATTGGAATTTCCCGCCGGGGCAGTAGATGCGGGTGAAGATAATATTAATGCGGCAGCGCGTCGGGAATTCGAGGAGGAAACCGGTTATCAAAGTGATTCTCTAATACCTCTGGCTGTTTTGTACGATAATCCCGTTAAAGATACTAACAGAATTCATATTTTTTTGGCTCTTAATGCTACTCCCACAGGTCAACAAAAGTTAGATATTACCGAGGAAATTGAAGTTATTATTCGACCTTTACAGGAAATTAATCCGCAGGAAATTACCGTCTCCGGTAGTTTAGCTGCTTTCTATCTAGCGAGGGATTTTTTAAAGCAAAATTAAGAGGGTTTTAGTTGAAATTTCCCCACTTCCCGCTCTCCTACCTCTGCGCTTTTCTCTACTGTTTGAACAGGATTTGTATTACTTTAAGTTTTATTTTTTTCACTTGTCTATGAGTAATTTTTTGATGATTGCTGGCTTTATTCTATCAGCTTATGCGATTGTTGCCAACGATTCCCTACAAACTTTAGGGACTTTTTTAAGTGCCAATGAAGAACGTCCCTGGTGGATTTTATGGCTGTACACCAGTATAATCTTAGCCTCGATTTTTATCGCTGGTTGGTATATTAATCAGGGAGATGTGGCTTATAATCGACTAGAAATGATTCCCTTCCCAGAAACTTTTACTTGGATTTATATCGTTCCTCCCTTAGCAATTTTAATTCTCACCACTTGGGGAATACCTGTGAGTACAACCTTTTTGGTTTTAACAGTTTTTGCTCCCCAATCTCTAGATGAAATGTTAATTAAATCTGCTTGGGGTTATGCTATTGCTGTTATAGTGGGGTTAGTAATCTATCGAATTATTTATCAATTAGAAAACTTTTTCCTAGAAACAGTTAATAAAGAACCTCAAAAAATCTGGGTAGTCTTACAGTGGTTATCCACCGGGTTTCTCTGGAGTCAATGGTTAATGCAAGATTTTGCTAATATTTTCGCCTATCTTCCCAGAAAGTTAGCGGCAACATGGTTAGTTTTATCTCTAACAGTTATGCTACTCCTGCAAACCATCATTTTTATTAATCACGGGGGTCAAATCGAGAAAATTGTCACTAGCAAAACTAACGCCCATGATCTGCGTTCTGCAACAATTATTAACTTAATTTATGGACTAATTTTACTGTTTTTTGTTAGCTATAATCATATTCCCATGAGTACCACTTGGGTATTTTTAGGTTTATTAGGAGGTCGAGAAATTTCTCTGACTTTAACCAGAGAAAACCCTAATTTAGCCGCCACGGGTAAACTGGTTTTAGGGGATGCCTTGAAAGCTTTTATCGGTATGATAGTTAGTGTTGCTATCGCTCTTGCTTTACCTCTAATCGCTCAAAAAATTAACTATCTATAGGAAGTGGGGAGCTTTTTTCAGTTATCAGTAATCAGTGAACAGTAATCAGTGAACTGAACACTCATATCTGATAACTGATATTAGTGATTGTACCGCATGAGATTAAGAAAAGGTCTATTTTCAAAACTTAAGAATAACAAGATGGAACGGATAGGCGATCGATTGATGACCCGGAGTGATAAAGTTTTCTATTACTGATAATCTCGAAATTATCGTTCAACCAGATTAAAGATGCTTCTGTGACTAGACCTTCTTCAAGAGTGACTAGGGAAAAATTGCGAGATTTACCCGTATCGGAGTGGAGAATGCGAGGGACACTAGCAGCATTCAAATAAACGGTTCCCATTTCGGAAGTGACCACTGGATTGCGTAAACGGGAAGTGGTATGACGGAGACGGTGGTGCATATGACCGAAACTGACGAGAGGAACCTGTTTTCCTAACAGCTGTGCTTGTGCGATGGCCGCTGCTAAATCGGGGTCCCCGTGGTCCCCTCCCAAAGGTTGCCAATCGCGACCACAGATAGCTTCCGCTTCCTTTCCCAGTCCGGCCGGACCATTGTGACCTAAAAAAATCAGGTTATTATAGGCAGTATCTTGAATATTAGCGATAATTTTGGCGGTAGATTCGGCAAAATTGCTGATATTATAGCGTTCTTGCAAAAATTCTCCATTTTTCCACTCGGAACCCCCCCAAGTAAAGGGACGACCCCCAACAATCGAAAGCTGTAAACCGGGTAGGTCTAGTTTTGAGTAACCCACATGAGCAACCCCTAATAATTCTAACTGGGCGGTGACACGATCTTCTTGATCGCGATCGTAGGGACATTGTTTTCGTCCCCAAGGGGTGGCGCTATACCAAGCGTCATGATTACCGAGAATAACGGCTTTTGGTAAGGACAAACTAGCAATCCGACCGACAATTTCTAGGGATTCATTGCCAAAATCGCCGACAAATAGGGCTAAATCGACTTGTAAAGCTTCTAGTGCTAAATTATCTTCTATTTCCCATTGGTCGTGAACGTCACCGATGACGGCGATTTTATAGGTGCGAGGGAAAGAACTTACCATTACCGGTTATTAACTATCATCGAAAATTTGGGTCTGAAACCCCGTCGTTCTACGACGGCTTTACTGTTAAATATTAGCACATTTACGGAATATATGCTAAAATGCTCCCCATGGAGAAAGCCTATTCTTACCGATTTTACCCCACACCAGAACAAGAGTCGCTATTGCGGCGCACTTTGGGCTGTGTAAGATTAGTTTACAATAAAGCTCTCCATCTCAGAACACAAGCATGGTACGAAAGACAAGAAAGAATAGGATATACTGAAACGTCTTCAATGTTGACCGATTGGAAAAAACAAGAAGAATTAGACTTTTTAAACGAAGTTAGTTGTGTACCTTTACCACAAGG
>NZ_JADBTZ010000108.1:0-2874 GCF_020245885.1 Microcystis sp. M165S2
GGTCGAGGGAATCAACAATAAACTTAAACTAATAAAACGAAGAGGCTATGGCTTTAGAAACTTTCGGAATTTTTGGGTTAGAAGTATGTTATCTTGGCATCTTGTCTGTTGATTTAGCATAAAGAGTAACGAAGAGCCAGTCATCCGCCATATTTTAATAGCTTGAGTCAGTAAAAAGGTGCGTTAACGTAGTGTAACGCACCCTGCAAAGTTGGCGTACTGCTACGCAGTGCCTTTGGCATCGCACTGTCAGGGGGGCGGTGATTTTTCCCGTGTTACTATCAAAATTAGGAGAAAGTGGCCTAATATATATATGAGGGTACTTATTTCCTATTAAAAACCGCCAACAACGAAATGAAAACTTTAAATCAGAATCCCTTGCAAGTAGAGGGAGGAGAAAACCTGCCCCTACTTTACGAAATTGATCAACATTTTTGGTTAGAGGAAACGATAAAACTCCTCCAAGAAAATCGCTTAGATGAATTAGATGTAATCCATTTAATTGAGGAATTAGAAAGCTTGAGTAAAAGAGATAAAAACCGAGTCAGTAGCTTACTTGAACAAGTAATCAGGCATTTATTACTTTTACAATATTGGACAACAGAAGCAGAAATAAATCGGAATCATTGGCGAGCGGAAATTATCAGTTTTCGCTCGCAATTAAGAAAATATCTAACGACAAATTTACAGGATTATTTAGCTGAGGAATTACCGATAATCTATCAGGATGCTTTAGCCTATGTTCAAGAAAAAACTGGTTTTTCTAGCAATTTTCCCCCAGAATGTCCTTACAGTTTAGAGCAATTATTAGATAAAAATTGGTTCAACTGTGAAGATTAGACATTAAAGATGATAAAATTATTAAGGAAAGCCGTTCTAAAACGATGGGTTTTTTACCCCAAATTTGCGATAATAAGATGCGATTAAATTATCAACTGGGCATCAATGCAGATTTTTAGCTCTTTTGTCTCATCTACGGCGACTTTTGCCGAATTATCCCTACAAGCGGCCAAGGCCCCTGTTGATACCCTCACCGGTTGGTCATTAGAGGATCGCGATCCGCAAGTGATCGAAAAATTTGTCCCCCTTCTGGACTGGTTTTATCACCATTATTTTCGCGTCAAAACCGATGGTTGGGAAAATATTCCCCCCTCAGGACAGGTATTATTCATCGGCTCCCATAACGGCGGTTTAGCGGCTCCCGATATGTTTATGATGATGTATGATTGGTTTCAACGCTTTGGCAGCGATCGCTTAATCTATGGTTTGATGCATTCGCGAGTCTGGCAAGTTTTCCCATCCCAAGCTAGTCTAGCAGCCCAAATGGGGGCCGTTCATGCTCATCCGAAAATGGCGATCGCTGCTTTAAATAGTGGCGCTAGTGTCTTAATTTATCCCGGAGGTGCTACCGATGTTTTCCGTCCCCACAGTTTAAGAAATAAAATTCATTTTGCTGGTAATCAAGCTTTTGTTAAACTAGCTTTACAGTACGAAGTGCCGATTATTCCCGCCATTTCCCACGGCGCTCACTCGACCCTGTTTGTCCTCGACGATATTTATCCTCAATTAAAAGAATTGCATAAAAAGGGTATGCCTTGGCCTTTCGGTATTGACCCCGGAACCTGTCCCATCTATTTCGGTTTACCCTGGGGACTAGCTATCGGTCCCTTGCCGAATATTCCCTTACCCGTATCGATACAGACGCGGGTTTGTCCCCCAATTATTTTTGAACGTTACGGCAAAAAAGCGGCCCGGGATCGCCGTTATGTACGCGAATGTTATGAGAAAGTCTGTTATTTGATGCAGCAGCAACTTGATCAATTAGTGGCAGCCAATTCTCCCCGATCCTAACCACGGGAAAGTTGAGACAAAGCGATCCCCATTGAGCATTTTTTCGGTCAGATTAACCCGCTTGTGAGATAATGAAGTGTTTTGAGCAAAGTTATCAGGACAAAGTTTTCTCTTGAGATTTGACGATTATTTGGGGAATGCAGAAAATTATGAAACTATTACCCGCAGAATGCCAGCATTTACAAGACAAAGTAGCCATAGTAACCGGGGCCTCGCGAGGGATCGGTAAAGCGATCGCCTTAGAATTAGCCAGCCAAGGTGCTACTGTAGTGGTGAACTATGCTAAATCTAGCAGTGCTGCCGATGCCGTTGTCGAAGAAATTACCGCGGCCGGGGGAAAAGCAATAGCACTACAAGCAGATGTGGCTAAAAGCGAAGAAGTGGATAATTTAGTAGATAGTACCAAAGAAAAATTCGGTCATATTGATGTCTTAGTTAATAATGCCGGTATTACCCGGGATACCCTGATGTTAAGAATGAAATTAGAAGACTGGCAAGCGGTCATCGATCTCAATTTAACCGGAGTTTTTCTCTGCACTCGCGCCGTCAGTAAATTGATGTTAAAACAGAAAAGCGGCCGCATAATTAACATCACTTCTGTATCCGGTTTGATGGGTAATCCGGGTCAATCTAATTACAGCGCCGCTAAAGCCGGTGTCATCGGTTTAACGAAAACTTTAGCCAAAGAATTTGCCAGTCGAGGCATCACTGTTAATGCCGTGGCCCCCGGCTTTATTGAAACCGATATGACTCATGACCTCAAAGCAGATGAAATTCTCAAATATATTCCCCTCTCCCGTTATGGAAAACCAGAAGAAGTCGCCGGGATGGTGCGTTTTTTAGCCGCCGATCCCGCCGCTATTTATATCACCGGTCAAGTCTTTAACGTCGATGGTGGTATGGTTATGGCTTAATTCAGTTATCAGTTATCAGTTATCAGTTATCAGTTATCAGTTATCAGTTATCAGTTATCAGTTATCAGTTATCAGTTATCAGTTATCAGTTATCAGTTATCAGTTATCA
>NZ_JADBTZ010000109.1:0-17148 GCF_020245885.1 Microcystis sp. M165S2
CAGGTGGTCAATTACCTAATTTTCAGGGAAAAAGTCCCTGAATTTTCCCCCCAATCACTCCAAGGGTCGGCACTTTTTGAGGGAAAAAAAGTCTAAAAACCTTGTTGGATAAGGTTTTTAGATTTATTCAGCAAACCCTAATTAGGGTTTGATAACCCATTCCTGCGGTTTGCTGCCTGTTCTCGAAAATAAGCTAGAATCTCATCATCTAGATAAATGGTAATGCGTGTTTTTCCCTGAGAGGAAATGAGCGCCCCTCGTTTTCCTTTAGAAAAATCATATTCCTTTCTCATAAGTTTTTCTCTCTTGTTTTGTAGCACGACGAGCGGAAATCAAGGGAATGACTTCACCCCGCAAAATATCACACGAATCGCCTTACCTTCGCACTTAGAGGAATATTGAGGGGGAATGACAACTGTACCATGATGAAGAATCGTCTTAAATTCAATCGCTTCCATTCGTTAAGTTTAATAAAGTGCTATATCAAGTTTAACCCAATCAATCCATGGAGTTCCAGGAGACGAAAAGAAAGAATAAAAAAGCGATCGCTTTTTCCCAATCAAATATAATTTAGGTAGAAAATTGCCGAAAAATCGCTATGCTCAACGGGTACAAAATTATTGATGCTGATTCCCATGTCATTGAACCCCCCGCAATGTGGGGCCAATACCTAGAACCTAAATTTAGGGAATTTGCTCCTTCTGCTGACATGAAAATCAAAGGAGAACCGATTAGTCAAAAAATCTCCCCACAAGTCCAAAAAGAAGGGAATAAGCAGATGATGCAAGCTCATCCCCGCGCTTATCTCAACCGCTATAACCCAGAGTCCCATGTTCAAGCAATGGTACAAATGGGCATAGATGTGGCTTTTATTTATCCTAATTACGGACTGTGGTTATTTGCCATTGATAGCCTACCCGCCGAAGTGATGGGGGCTTTTGTCCGTGCTTACAATACATGGTTATATGAAGAATTTTGTAGCTATGACCCGGCTAGACTGAAAGGAGTCGCTGCAGTCAATCAACATGATCCCGAAGACATGGTCAAAGAGCTACACCGCAGCGCAAACTTGGGCTGGAAGGCGGTTTTTTTGCGTCCTAACCCCGTTAAAGGCAGAATTTTGAGCGATCCGGCATACGAACCCTTTTGGGCGGCCTGCGAGGATTTGGACATGGCTGTAGGAATTCATGAGGGACATTGGAGTCGTTTACCCACCACCGGCGCCGATCGATTTCACACCCGTTTTGCCCTTCATGCTTGTTCTCACCCCATGGAGCAGATGATGGCACTGTTAGCCTTAATAGAAGGAGGGGTGTTAGAACGTCATCCTAAGCTAAGAATCGGATTTTTAGAGTCGGGCTGCGGTTGGCTACCCTATTGGTTATGGAGACTTGACGAAGAGTATCAAGTTACACCTTGGGAGGTCAAAGATCGGGTAAGATTAATGCCATCAGAGTATTTTCGCCGTCAATGCTTTATTGCCGTTGACCCCTCTGAACCCTATCTATCTCAGCTTATAGACTATATTGGCAGTGATAATATTATCTTTGGCTCAGATTATCCACACATGGATCATAAGCCCGATATTGTTAGTCAAATAGTTCAGCTTGAGAAAGATTTAGCTAAAGAAACAGTGGAAAAGATACTTGCGTACAATCCTACCCGTTTTTATGGCTCAGTCTGAGTTTTTACAGTAAAATCAAATTTATTAACTAACTCCCAGGAGGAATTCACCAATGGCACAGGTCTTTACTCGCAGTTATGTTCAAAATTTACAATCAAATTTGTCTAGAAAGATTGGACAAGAACCAAAATCGATCAATGGCGATCAATACAATCAATACTATTTTCAGCTACTTATTTTTGAAAATGAAGACACCCCTAAATTAGTCTATGGAACTAAGGAAGCTTTACAAACAAAATATAATTTAGATTGCTCAAGTTTTCCTAGCTCAGGAGCTAAGGTTGACCCAAGCTTTTGCCCATCAGGTAAAGATCAACCTAAGGATCCTTTAGCTCAAACGGAATCGAGTACCGTTCATTTTTTATTACAAACACGGAAGCTATCTCAGATGATTGCTTATACATGGCTTGAGCCAGAAAATATACCAGATGAAATGAAAACAAAAGTGAAATTGGTCAGAGAAATTTTGAAATTTCCTAACCAAAAGCTGCCTACTTGTTGGCTTGATGAAACTCTCCAACAAACCAAAGTTATAACTGAGATCGATTTGTCCAGAAAACTATTAGGAAATAGTCAAACAATTCCCAGTGAATATAGTTGGTTAATTCCGCCATCACATATAAGTTATGACTTTATCGCTCTGGCTCTTTTGTTATGTGGACAAGCTTTTTATAAAGATAAAAATGGTCAATTTGCCAGTATTTGGGAGCCAATTGCTAGTATCTATCAGCTAATTTTTGAATACGGCGTTGATGTGGCTTGGGAGCTTTTTCATGGCATTACGACAGAACTTGTTCATACAGGGCAAAACTCAACACTCCCAGCCAATAAAATAACTATCCCTTATCCTCCCAGACCCAGTGAATTTAATGTTAGCCAATCTGACATTGCAACTTGGGCAAAGGCAAATGATCATGATGGTTCTTACCCGTTTTATCCGAGCAAAGATAGTGATGACTGGAAGAATCACAAATTGAAGTATGTTTATCCCCCTTCACCTTATATACCTCTCAGTTGCTTGTAATTATCTCGAATTTTAATTAAGAAAATTGGTCAGGGAATCAAGCAGTGAGGAAAATTGATCAGCTTGATTTTCCTGCCTACCTAGAATAGGCTCATGGAAACAAAATATCAAATCATCGAAAAACTCTACGAAAGTGCTAACTCCTTAGTTTATCGAGGTGTTCTTCAGGCTAATCATAAACCAATTATCCTTAAAATTCTCAAAGAAAATTACCCAACGCCATTGGAACTCACTCGCTATCAACAAGAATACCAGATCACTCGCTCTTTTAATGTCGATAATATTATTAAAGCTTATGAGTTACAGAGATATGAGAACAGTTTAGTCATACTTTTAGAAGACTTTGGCGGTCAATCTTTAAAGTCAATACTAGATCAAAGTCCATTCAACTTAGAAGAATTTTTAAAAATTGCCCTTAAGATTACTGAAGCTTTGGGTGTTATTCATAAAGCTAATATTATTCACAAAGACATTAACCCTTCTAATATTGTCTATAACCCCAAAACCGAACAACTTAAAGTTATTGATTTTGGTATTTCTAGCCAGTTATCTCAAGAATTTATCAGCGTTATTTCTCCCTATCAATTAGAAGGAACGTTAGCTTATATTGCCCCTGAACAAACAGGAAGAATGAATCGTGGACTTGACTATCGTAGTGATTTTTATGCTCTTGGAGTCACTTTTTATGAACTTTTAACCCACAGAATTCCTTTTGAAACTACAGACCCAATGGAGTTAGTTCATTGTCATATTGCTCAAGACCCTTTACCCCTACACGAACTGATTCCAGACCTTCCCTTGGCTGTGTCTAATATTATCAAAAAACTATTAGCAAAAACCCCAGAAGAAAGATATCAGAGTGCTTGGGGAATTAAAAATGATTTAGAAATTTGTCTCAATCAACTCAAAAGAGGGGAACAGATTGAGCTATTTCCTTTAGGAAGTCGGGATCTTCCAGAAAAATTTCAGATTCCGCAAAAACTCTATGGTCGAGAATTAGAAGTTCAAAAACTCCTAAACATTTTTGAAAAAGTCAGTCAAGGATCATCGGAATTGATATTAATTTCGGGTTATTCTGGTATTGGTAAAACAGCTTTGGTTAATGAAATTTACAAACCAATCACAGGTAAACGGGGACGAATTATTAAGGGTAAATTTGACCAACTACAGCGAGATATTCCCTACTCAGCCATTACTCAAGCTTTACAAGATTTAGTAAAACAGTTGTTAAGTGAACCAGAAAAACACCTTAATAAGTATAAAGACAAAATTTTAGAGGCGTTAGGAAATAATGGCCAAATTATTATTGATGTAATCCCTGAACTCGAAAAAATTATTGGTCAACAACCTCCTGTAGAACAACTGGATAAAACAGAAAGTCAAAATCGCTTTAACTTATTTTTTAAGCGTTTTCTCAGGATTTTGTGTCAACCAGAACATCCCCTAGTTGTTTTTATTGATGATTTACAATGGTCAGATTTATCTTCTCTAAATCTAATTGAGCAATTAATCTCAGATCCAGATATTAACTATTTTCTCCTAATTGGTGCTTATCGAGACAATGAAGTGGAACCAACTCATCCACTAATGCACACTTTAGACAAAATTAATCAAGCTCAAAAAACAATTAATACCTTCTCTCTTTCTCCTTTAAAAAGTAGAGAGATTAATCAGTTAATTGCTGATACCCTCAATTGTTCTAGAGAATTAGCTAAACCTTTAGGGGATTTGCTCAACAGAAAAACCAACGGAAATCCTTTTTTCTTAACACAGTTGCTTTATTCTCTTTACGATAGAAAATTGTTATTTATTGGTGAAAATTTAGATTTCAAGAAGCAAAAACATAAAAAAACAGTTTATTGGCAATGGAATATACAACAGATTGAAAGTGTATCTATAACTGATAATATAGTTGATTTAATGGTGGATAACATTGAGAAATTATCCCAAGAAACTCAACAAGTTCTCAAACCAGCGGCTTGTATTGGCAATCAATTTAATTTAGAAATTCTTGCTATTATTAATCAAAAATCTGCAATTATTACCGCTCAAGAACTACAGTTTGCCCTAGATGAAGGCTTAGTTATTCCCTTAGACAAAAATTATAAGATTCCTCTACTATGGAATGCAGAAGACTTATCAAATAATCGACAACAAGATGCTTTTAACTATTCCGCCGATATTTACTATCGATTTTTACATGACCGAGTGCAACAAGCGGCTTACTCTCTCATTTCTGAAGAAGAAAAAAAATATTTTCATCGGCAAATAGGACGTATTTTATTAGAAAATTATCAAGCTCATCAGCTACAAGATAAAATTTTTGATATTGTTAATCAGCTTAATGAGGGAGCCATATTAATTACTGAGCAATCAGAAAAAAACGAACTGGCTAACTTAAATCTTCAAGCGGGTAGAAAAGCCAAAGCATCAACGGCATACGACTCGGCTTTAAGATATTTAGAAAAGGGCTTAGAATTGTTAGCATTGGATAGCTGGAAAACGGATTATCAATCAACGCTAGAACTTCATGTCGAAACCTTAGAAGCTCTTTACTTAAATACTCAATTTGCCAAAATCGAGGAATTATCGGCTACCGTCTTGAATAGGGCTAAAAACATATTTGATCAACTCAGAGTATATGAAATACAAATTACCTACCACTTTACCATATTTCAACCTCAAAAAGCGATAGATATTGCTCTCAAGATTTTGCCAAAACTAGGTATCAAAATTTCTCTAGAAGAAAATGAAATTAAAAAAAGAATTAGTAACCGACATAAATCCATAAAATTGCTATTAAAAAATCAATCAATTGAAAAATTAGCCGATAAAACAATGATAGCCGACTCAAAAAAATTAGCATCAATAACAATAATGCTTTCCATACTATCGGCTGCAAATGTAATTAATTTTTCTCTATTTATGGAATTAGTATTAATTTTATCTTATCTTTGTATTAAACATGGAACTCCCCCGCAAGCCGATGTTATTTATAGTTATTATGGAATGCTTTTATGTGGAGTCATGGAAGAAATTGAGTATGGTTATAATTTTGGCAAACTGGCTGTTAAATTACTAGAAAAATATAATAATTTACTATCAAAACCACAGGTCTTCTTTTTGTATTATGCCTATGTGTGGTGTTGGAAAAATCCTATTAATCATCCAGTCCTCCAAGAAAAACTATTGGAGGGTTTACAACAAGGAGTAGATGTAGAACACAATAAATATTGTGGTTTTCTTGCTCAAGCCTATTGTGCTATCAAATTTTTGGGAGGATGCCAGTTAGAAGAAGTAGAACGAGATTGTGAAAAATACATTCATTTTGTGGAAAAACTTAATCAAGAGTATTCTCATAAATTCTTAGTTATTTTGACAAATACTGCTAAAAATGTCCGAGATATTGATCACCATCAAGATTTTTTATTGCTAGGAACTTCTCAAGAGGAAGAAGATAAACATCTCCAAGAATATCTTGATCAAAATAATCAATGGCTGCTCTTTATTTATTATTTCGGTAAAATGCTTAATTGTTATATTTTTAAAGCCTTTTCTGAATCCTTAGAAAACAGTCAACATACAGAAAAATATGTAGCAGTAACAAGCGGTGCAGCCCTATTCAAAGCACAACATAATTTTTACTTTTCTTTGAGCTTCTTAGCTCACTATCCTAACTGCGATCATAATCAACAACAGGAGTCATTGAATAAAGTTGCAAAACATCAGAAAAATATGGCAAAATGGGCAAGTCATTGTCAAGCCAATTTTCAACATAAATATGATTTAGTTGAAGCAGAAAAAGCCAGAGTCTTAGGTCAAAACTGGGAAGCTCAAGAATTTTATGAAAAAGCAATTCAAGGAGCAAAAAAATATGAATTTATCCATGAAGAGGCTTTAGCTTACGAACGTGCCTCTGAATTTTATTTTACTTTAGGTAGAGAAGAAATCGGGAAATTATACCTCAGAAATGCTTATCATTGTTATATTCGTTGGGGTGCAAAAGCTAAAGTTAAACAATTAGAAGAAGAATACCCTCAATATTTATTAGGCATCAGCAATCAAAACAAATCTAAGGGATTAAGTACCACTATCTCTACCACTGGAAATGATGGAGAAGTTCTTGATTTAACCACTATTCTCAAAGCCTCGCAAGCAATTTCTGGAGAAATTAAACTGGAAAATCTCCTAACAAATTTAATGAAAATTGTCATTGAAAATGCAGGAGCTCAGAAAGGTTGTCTGATTTTAGAAAAGGAAGAAAATTGGGTTATTGAAGCTCAAGGCACAATTGATCAAGAAACTATTAATATCTTACAGTCAATTCCCATAGAATCTATCGACCATGATAACTCAATTCCTCTTTTACCCACTAAAATTATTTATTATGTGGCTCGCACAAAAGAAACTATCGTTGTAAACGATGCCACTTCATCAGGTCAATTTACAACTGATCCTTACATTGTTGCAAAACAAACTAAATCCATTCTTTGTACCCCTTTACTCAATCAAGGTCAAATAAAAGGAATTGTTTATTTAGAAAATAATCTAACCACAGGTGCATTTACTGATGAAAGAGTAGAACTATTAAACATTTTAGCGGCTCAAGCTGCTATCTCTATTGATAACTCCAGACTCTATCAAAACTTAGAACAAAGAGTGCAAGAACGCACTAAAGAACTCACAAATACTTTAGAGGTACTGAAAGCAACTCAAGCAGAACTTATCTTTGAAAATGACCTGCTTAAAAGTGCTGAACAACCCCCCAAATTTGTCTATCAAGTGGGGGGAAGTTTACCGATGGATGCACCAAATTATGTGGTTCGACAAGCCGATCGCAATCTTTATAAAGCTCTCAAACAAGGTCTATTTTGCTATGTTTTAAATGCACGTCAAATGGGAAAATCTAGCTTAATGGTACGGATGATGAGCCAATTACAAAAGGAGGGAATTAAATGTGCAGTCATTGACTTAACTCGCCTAGGAACAGACAATATTACCCCCGAACAATGGTATAAAGGATTAGCCGTTGATCTGCTCCGCAGTTTTGGATTAATCAAACAATTGAAAACTTTTAAAGCTTGGTGGAGTGAACAATTAGACCTGCCTCCTGTACAACGATTAGGACAATTTATAGAAAATTTTCTTCTAATTAATGACGATTTTAATCAGCGGCAATCTAGACAATCGACTGTTATATTTATTGATGAAATTGATAGCATTTTAGGGTTAAAATTTGATGTCTCTGACTTTTTTGCTTTAATTCGTTCTTTTTATAACCAGAGAGCGATTCGACCTCAATTTCAAGAGCTAACTTTTGCCTTTTTTGGTGCTACCACACCTTCAGCTTTAATTACTGACCCCCAGAAAACACCTTTTAATATTGGTAACGCTATTGAATTAGCAAGTTTTAAAGAACACGAAGCCCAACCTTTATTATATGGGTTAACAGAAAAAGTCAGTAATCTTCAGACAATGCTCAAACAAGTCTTAAGCTGGACGGGAGGGCAACCTTTCTTAACTCAAAAACTCTGTCAACTGATGCGGGATAGTGAGCAGCCAATCCCCTCTAATCAAGAAGAACAATGGTTAGCTCAGTTAGTAGCAGAAAAAATTATTCAAGATTGGGAGATGCAGGATCAACCCGAACATTTAAAAACCATTCAAGATCGCCTTCTTCAAAGTCCAAACCGACCCCAATTATTAACCTTGTATCGACAAATCCTGCATCAAGAAGCAATACAGATTGATAACAATCCCTATTTACCTGAGTTATTTTTATCTGGATTAGTGGTAAAACGCCATGGTAAAATGGACGTTCATAATCGCATTTATCAGACGATATTTAATACTGATTGGCTTGAGCGATCGCTGTCTTAAACTGAACCAGTATATTGACTTCTAAAGTACTTTTGATACAACTGACAACTGACAATTGCTTGATTTTCCCTGAGTTTAATTAAACCCATACTATTAAGTTTATAAGCAATAATTGGATCGAGTATAATTGGTTGATTCCCTTGACAAATCTGTTGAAAAACATCGGCAAGTTCGGGTTGTTTTTGTAAAGTGACCCAGTGCAGCTGTAAATGAGAGGAATAAATCCCCGTTGATGTAATTGCTGATTTGATTAAATCTGGCATCGTTATTTGCTCTTGGCTAAGATGATAAATCGCTAAATGAATCAAGGCAGGATGTCCCCCTACTAAGTCGATCAATTGTTGAATTTCGTTGGTTGCTAATTCATTTAATTGATATTTTTTTGCCAATTCTGCCACTTGTTCTTGATCAAAACCCTGTAACTCTATGGGTAATCCCACATTAAAAGGAGACTGTTCTAATCGCAGAGAAACATAAGATTCTGTGGATTGAACAATAATTAAACGTAATTTCTGCCACAGGGGAGATCGCTTAGATTCTTCATAACAAGCTCTGATTAAAGGTAAAAAATCTTCCGCTACTTTCGGATGTTCAAAGACTCGATGCACTCCATCTAAAGCCAATACCACTGGCTGTTTTATTTCTCGTAAAATATACTCTTCAAAATAAATTGTCCAACTCATTTTAATTCCTATATCTTCATCCCAATAATCATCTAATTTGGCTTCTAAATTCAACTGCCGAGCGCAATTACGGCAAATCCAGCGTAAGAACTTGTTAAAATTTGCTATAATGTCTTGGTCTGCTTGTTGTAAATCTAACCTAACAACTCGATAACCGAATTGTTGTTGACAAGCCTCTAAAATCGTTAATAATAAAGACGTTTTTCCCCATTTTTTGGGCGCTTTAATGCGTACTAACGCCCCAGATTGACCGATTTCTTCGATAATTTTTGCTTCAAGTTTTGTTCGTTTTAGATAATAATAAGAATTATAGGGAACAGGAGCATCGGGGTATTCTGGACGCTCATTCTGGGGATATTCATTACCGCAATACTGAAGCGATGTGGAGTTGGTAAAATGAGATTGTAGTCTAGATAAAAAATTTTTCTTATTGATCGGAGAACCGATCAGTTGCGAGAGTCTATCATAGAGTGCTGGGGCAACTACATTGGCAAGATAGCTGCTACTATAACCATTTTCTTGGGCAATTTCTTGATAGGTTTTTTTCTGCCAAAGTCCTCGCAACAATAATTGTTCTGTGTCATTGAGACAGCGATTCTCAAGCTTGAGCAGTTGCCGATTAAGAATCTCTTGGATTTCCTCGAATTTCATTATTTTTGTCTAAGGTAAGAAGATTTGAAGAAATAGATTGTTTGATTTTCCAGTTCCGTTGCAGCCAGAAATATTGAATCTTGACATAACAGCACCGATTCAAACTAGAATTGGTATATTTGACAAACAAGCTGACGAGAACCAGCAACCGACAAAATTGTGCGATGGCAACCCTGAGAGGGATTAAATTCCCCCCTTGCTAGGAAATTATAGCATTTCTTGTCAAGGTCAATTACACGGCAGCAATTATCTCTTGATGATTTCTATCAAAAACCCTAAGTCTTCAGCGTCTAACTCCTCGATAATCCTATTAAGAATTAATTCGGAAAAATCCTCACAGGATTTGACTAGACAGGGTTTTAGCAATCAGATGTACTGCATTTAAACTGCCTATTGAGAATTTTAGTACAGTGGCTGCTCCCAATCTTCGCAACAACGGTGAACAGTTACTGTTCATCCCTCAATACACTTGCTCCCAGAGCTTCTAGGGTTTCTTGCAGCATTTCAGCGCGAGAGAAATTACCCTGATCTTTCAATAATTGTAGGCCTTTTTGCCAAATCTCGATCGCCTCATTATAACTACCGAAAACTATATAAGCAACCCCTAGATTTTGGTAAATAGTGGGATTATCGGGGTTTAACTTGAGAGCTTTTTTATAAGCTTTAATCGATTCTGGTAGCCGGTGCAGTTGTTTGAGAACCAGTCCTAAATTATAGTAACCATCGGCATAGCTAGGATCAATTTCTACGGTTTTCTCAAAGATAGATAAGGCCGCTTCGTATTTTTCTGCTTCGTATAATAACCCACCAAAATTATTATAGGCACCCAGTTTTAACTTATCTAAAATTGGCTGCTTAATCGCTTTAACAAAATGATCGCCTGATTGCTTAAATTCCTCCACTGAATAATAATAATTAGCGAGATGATAATATAACTCGTATAAAATATGAGGATTAGAGCCATGGCATTTTAAACCATGTTTGAGCAGCTTAAAACCCTCTTTATCCCTGCCAATCTTCAGATATAACCCTCCCAATTTACTACACACATAGGGATCGTGGGGATGTTGCTGATAAAAACCCTCCATCGCTTTTCTTGCCCGTTCAAACTTATCTAAGCTGGCTATTTTATCGACGGTGTAACCGTAGTGAAAGATAGCAATTTCTGGCAGTTCAACTATTTTCCAACCAGGTTCTTTTTTTAATAAAATGGCCACATTATCATCAATAATTGAGTGATAGGGACGGGTAAAAGTGACCTGATGATGTCGGCGAAATAGCCGCGAAATTAGAGAATAAGGTGATTGTACGGCTCCGATTTCATGGCGGATTAAATTAATCACTAAATTTTCCTCTTTTTCCATTGCCCGACGCATTTTCGCTACGATAGCGGGATTTAATTCCTCATCAGCATCAAGGACTAAAATCCAATCGCCAGTAACATATTTTAAAGCCTCATTTCTGGCATCGGAAAAATTACCCCGCCAATCGTAGCTAGGAACTATGGCACCGTAACTTTGAGCAATAGCAATCGTATCATCGGTCGAACCCGTATCCATAACGATCATCTCATCCACCACCCCTTTAACGCTATCCAAACAGCGCCGGAGATTTTCGGCTTCATTTTTGACAATCATGCAGAGACTAAGTTTAGGCATAACTTTACTCACTCTAGCGGTCAATCTTGAGCGATAGCGGCTAATCAATAACCCACCGATTACCGCTCACCGATTATCGATCATCCTCTGAGTCTACCTTAAACCGTTCTACCGAAGAAAGCAGCTCCCGGGAGATACTCACCAATTTTTGCAGAGAACCCGCCACCCGTTGGGATTCTTGGGAAGTTTCCTGAGCGGTTAACTCCACCGACTGCATAACTTGGGCGACATTGAGGGAATTTTCCCGTTGTTTAACCGTATCGGCGGTAATCGATCGCACCAGCGTATCGATGCGGTTAGAAACTTGGATAATATCTTCTAGGGACTTCTTCGCCTGTTCCGAGCGCTCGGTGACATCGATCACCTGTTGAATCCCTTCCTCCATCGCCGTCATTACCGAACCCGTTTCCGATTGAATCTGTAAAACGATCTGTTCAATTTCCTTAAGAGATTTAGCGGCTCTATCGGCCAACTGACGCACCTCATCGGCCACAACCGCAAAACCGCGGCCCGCCTCTCCTGCTCGCGCCGCTTGAATCGAGGCATTAAGAGCCAATAAATTGGTCCGCGAGGCAATCTGAGAGACTACCGCGACAATTTTCGAGATTTCCTGGGAAGCTTCCGCCAAACGCTTGACTTTTCGCGCCGTTTCTGATACGGTCTCGCGGATTTGCAGAATTCCCGCCACGGTTCTTTCCACGGAATCGCCCCCCTTCAGGGCGGTAATCGAGGAAGTGCGGGCGACTTCTTCGGCTTCTCTGGCGTTTTCTGCCACCCGTTGAATTGAGTCGGTCATCATCTGTACCGAATTAAGGGTGACGGCCAATTCCTCCGCCATCCGCAGGGCATCGCTAGACTGATTGCGGGCGAAAGATTCACTATTGGTACTGCCTTGATTCACCTGTTTTGCCGCTTTTTTCACCTGTCGGACAATTTCGCGCAGGTTTTGGATAGTCAAATTAAAAGCATCGGCCACCGCCCCTAAAACATCGGCGCTTACCTCCGCTTCCACGGTCAGATCTCCCCGAGCTGCTCCTTCCACATCATCGAGAAGTCGAATTACTTGCCGTTGTAAGTCTTCCCGTTCCCGTTCCGTTTCGGCGGCGCGGCGTTGGGCTTCCGTGGTGGTAACTACCACCACGTGAGCCATCTGATTGAAACGATTGGCCAGTTGACCGAATTCATCTTCCGAGTAGATCGTCGCTTTAGCGTTAAAATTACCTTCCGAGAGATGATCGAATTGGCTTTGCAGATCGTTGAGACTGCGCTTAATCTGACTAATTAGCAACTGTAGGCCTAGCCAAGTCAGGGCAAAGGTTCCCAATCCAGTTAATAACATCATTGCTGGTTTCGGTTGACTCCAAGGAGAAAGGCTGGCTGGTGCTGGTGGTATTGGGGCTGGTTTGGGGGCAACCTTTTCGGTTTTTGCCCGGCTATTCGGGGCTGGTTTGGCAGCCAAGAGCGTAGAAAGCCAAGAGGTGGTACTAACGGCAAAAATTATGATCACAGGGGTAATACCCGCTAAAGCCGCTAGGATTAGTTGTTTTTTGCCTAAAGAAGCGTTGACAAAAAAGCCTAATTTGTCCGGAGCGACTTCCACCACTGGCTTGAGCAAGCGCTCGGAAGCATGGGTAAGATGACTATCTCTTTTGTCATTGGGGGTTTTTAGACGAGAAGGATTAAAACTAGGCTCTCCCACACCAGAACTGGCATTAAGGCCCGCACTGGGTTCGGGGAGAAAACCACCACTTAAAGCTTCCCCCCCCGAAAGGGTAAATAGCTCCCAGTCCCCCAGTCCTTCAACCGTATCCGTCAGAGCCAGTGGGGAAAAACCGTCTAAATCCTCATCATTGAGTTCTGGTTCCCCAAAATCTCCGGTGTCTTCCTCCTCGTATCTTTTTTGAGTGACTCGGCCAGTTTTTGCCCCTTGTGGGCGGGTCGATTCCGGGTCAATGGCAAAAGCGCTTTCTTCTAGGGTATCCCTATAGGATAACTCCTGATCTCTGCCGGTGAGGGGATTTCCTCCCAGATCAGAGGAAACCATAAAAGTGGCTTCTCCCGTTGACCCTAGCTCACCGTCCCACCCTTCCTCCAGCGAGTCAATCTCCGCCGCTTCTAAAAAGGGGAAAGGGGCTTCCCCCTCCGCCGAATCGCTAGACCACTGGGAACCGTGAGAGCCAGTGCCCGCCAGGTTAGGGGAACTAAAGGCGGTTTCCTCCGATTCCTCAAAATCATCGTCATAGGAATGGACTTTACTTACCGTAGGCTCGCCGGGATCCTCCTCATTGAAAAGACTACTATTCCAATCCAGCTCTTTATTTTGTCCATCGGGGTCAGCCCCTTGCGACTTCCTGGAGCGAGAATGGTTAAAACCTTGACCTAGATCGAAAGCTGCCTCGCTGTAGACAATGCTTTCCGTAGCAGCGATCGTAAAATCTCCCTCCTCGGCTTCAAAACGAAATTGCCGAATCTGATCGAGACCACGCTGGGCATAATCGACTAGATCGGAGCTATTGGGAGAATTTTTAGCCAATTGCAGCACTTTTTCGTAACGTTCCTCAGCCAATCTGTATTGTTGTAGTCCTAGATGAATGTGACCCTGTAAAAGCATGACATTGGCATCCTCGGGATACTTGCTGGTCATCTCTTTGACAATGACGGCGGCATCCTCAAGGTTGCCCTGGCAATAGGCGGTGTTAGCCTTTCTATAGAGTTTTGCGTATTCTGTCCCTGACGGCATTTGCCCCTCCCCTAGTAAAGTTAAATCAAGTAGTTAGTAGTTTTAAGAAAGAATTGCTATAAATCCTATTCTGCTATTTTTTTGAGGTTTTAAGCCGCCCAACGGGCAGAACGGAGTATGGCCAGATGATCGAGTAGTCTTAAGGTTTTTTTTGATTCTTGGCCCAGAATCCACTCTCCCTGCACATAGGGGGCGATCTGATCGGGAATACTGGCGGCACTACCTAGTTGATCTGGGTCGAGCCATTCCATATCTCCCAAACGTTCCACCGCTAAACCGAGGATCGTTTCCTCTTCTTCAAGCGCAATTATCGGAATTTCGGCTCGATCGGTGTTTAAGCGGCTGCTATCCCCCAAAAATTGCCCGAGATCCGCCACCCAGATCACTTGACCCCGGAGATTGATCGTGCCGAGGAGCAAGGGTGAAGCATTGGGAATGGGGGTAATGCGATCGAGTGGTTGCTGTATTACCTCGCAAATTCCCACGGCACTAAGGGCAAACTCGTCCTGAGAGGGTAGATAAAATCGCAAGTACAGTTCACCGACGGGAGTTTTTAATTCCTGATTATCGGGGGCGATATTTTGAGCGTTACCAGTAAAAAAATCGGCGTTGTTAAGCATGAGTTTAGTTCTCTTGCAACTAATAATTCGGGCGGCGTTTTTAGCTGTCTTGACCTATGCCATAGCTAGACTGTCCCCAGTGAGGGCGATTTTATCGGCGCAACAGTTGTTTAATGGTATAAATGAACTCAATCGGTTCAAAGGGCTTGACAATGTAGGCATCGGCTCCGATTTTCATGCCCCAATAGCGATCAAAGACTTCCCCTTTCAAGGAACAAATGACCACCGGGACATTTTTGGTTTTTGGATCCGACTTGAGACGACGACACACCTCATAACCATTCATGCGGGGCATGACGATATCGAGGACGACGAGATCCGGATTGGCTCTCTGAATATGTTCGAGGGCTTCCACCCCATCCGTGGCGATCGTGACCTTAATGCCGCTATTGCGGAGTAAATCACAGATCAGTTCCCGTTGCGCTTGGCTGTCTTCTACCAGCAATATTTCCCTCATAACTCCCTACCTAGCTAGGCTGCCAAGAACAACAATGGCAAAATATGCCCGATAATAGTCCCCGTTGACCGGATGCTCCGAAATTTCTCTCATTTTTGCCTCCAACGCAATCTGAAATTTATCAGGGGTTTCCCTCTAAACAAGGACTTGATTCACCGCTCAACTAAACTTACTCAAACTTACTTAAAAGTCTGAAAGCTTAGTCATTCGTAGTGGGTCAAGCACGGAGCGGATTAAACGGCAAACCCTTTATTCCCTGGTCAATGACATCAGGAATTACTTTTCTAATGATGTTAAATGCCCCATTGACATCGGCATTTAACAACTGATTTGTTACCATTTTATACAGTCCCCTAGTTAACCTTTTTCCCTTAAATAATGGTTTCTCTTCACCATATTTAGGTAACTCATCCCTATCTAAGGCACTCGATTGTGAGGTATAGGATTCTTCAGTTATTATGACTTTTATTCCTTTTAATTGAGCTTGTTGTTTTGACCGTTGTTTGTTGTAGAAGGTGTTAATCGCTTTTAAGGGTCTGCCATTTACCAAAAGAGGTGCTACACCTGTTTGATTTGTAGTTACAGCCATTAAGTTATTAACTCCTAAATCTACCCCAGTTATCTGTTGTTTATCTGTGGTTTCCTCCCGTCTTTCATATAATATTTCAATGACATAACAGCTACTTTTGGGGACAATTCTCACTGCAATTATTTCCCTTCGGGAAGTGGTCATTTTTAAGTCGCTCATAGACAAGTGACCAATTCCTTCTTTTAAAGGTTTTTTATAAATTGATTCCTGAGAATATATCAGCAGGTTTTTTCCTTTAGTCTTGTCCTTATAGTTAATAATTTTGGGTTCTCCTAAAAATTTTTCAGGGGGTTTTTCCCAAGCTTTAAAAGCAGCAAAATAACTAATCCAAGCTTGCTCTAATCTTCTGATTATCTGCTTGCTCACTTTCGTGGGTAAAGCTAAATAATCTGAGGTTTTAGATACCCGATGATAGAGTTGATTAAAACCCAGTTTTTGGGAGTTTTCAAAGAAATATTGGTGATAATGGTAGTTAGCTAGATTGAACAATTTTTTTGACAAAAAAGCATATCGGTCTATTTCTGACCAGCAAGGATCGGATTTGGTGATGATATGGCGTTCAACTAGCTTCATGTCTTGATTATACCTGATAACGTTCTTAAAATCTCTCGGTGGCAAAAGTTACTTATTTTAGTTATCTAGCTACAGAAGTGAGTAACTTTAAAGAGTTTTAGGTTTCTGTAGTTAACCCTTTCGGGTTTCATCTCTATCGTTCCCAATTCCACCGTTAAAAACCACCGGCCAAGAGATTTTTTTTCGGGTTTGGGGGTTGGGTGTGAGGTTTTAGGGTGTTGGGGTTTAGGATTTTAGGCTTTTAGTTGAAATTCCTCAGTAAAATACTGCGAATCTCGATCTCATTGCAGCTTCCTTCCATAATTTCTCGGAATCTCCCCCAATAGACCCTATTTCTTTTAGTCTAGGAGAAGCATTTATCTTACTCGTGAGGTACAAAGTATCGGGTTTTGGGGAAGGCCGGAACTGGGGAAGACTGGAGCAGTAGCTGGTCGTCTGGGAATGTCGTCATAGTTAGTAAAAGTATAGTCAAATATAGACAGACTGAATTCCATTTCAGAAATTCCCTTCACTTTTACTTCGAGAGATTGATTCTCCTTGGGTGAACTACGCACCTCTCTATCCCATAGCGGTTAAACGCATTTGGGAA
>NZ_JADBTZ010000011.1:0-42674 GCF_020245885.1 Microcystis sp. M165S2
ACCCAACGATTGTCTGGGGATAATTTCCCCTCCGAGGGAAACTCGAAGTTTTCTGGTGAGGTTGGCAGTTGCTCACTCTTGCGATACATTGGTACTAAGGAGAGAAGATGCAAGGGTTTTGAGTAATTTTAGCAGATTCAGGGGCACCTAAGCGACTCTCAATCTAGCTAAAAGCCTTTTCCAATAAAGGTTGTAGCTTCTTTCAGCAAACCCTACTTATCTTCTTTTCAACGTGACAGAAAAGCTCCTAAAATTTTCATTGTGTTGCTCGTTTCATAATTCAACCCTTCTACTCCTGTAATATTTGTTTGTTCATAAAGTCTGGGAGAGCGTAAAGTATTCTGACATTCTCCTGTTTTCAGGTTCCAAAGTTTAATCGTCTCGTCTTCACTTGCGCTGGCCAATGTGTTACCGTTGGGACTAAAACAGACTGACCTGACACTTTTAGTATGTCCACACAGGAGTTGATGAAGTTGACCTGTTTCAACATCCCAAATTCGGATTGTTGCGTCATCCCCCCCACTTGCTAGTAACTTCCCGTCGGGACTAAAGGCCACTGACCATACCCAAGACTTATGACCTTCAAAACTATTAATTAATCTACCATCTTTGACTTGCCAAAGTTTGACCGTTTGATCATCACTTGAGCTGGCTAATAGTTGACTGTCAGAGCTAAAGACAACAGACCAGATTCTTCCTTGATGACCTGTAAAAGTCCGCAAAGATTGAGTCATATCATCTTCAATAGACCAGAGTTTAATAGTTCGATCTTCACTACCAGTTGCTATTAATCTTCCGTCAGGACTAAAAGCGACTGATAATACCCAGGCCTGATGTTCCTCAAAAGTTTTCAGACAAAATCCTCTCGGAACTGACCAAAGCTTAACAGAATTATCTCCACTACCACTCACCAATATTTGACTATTGGGACTAAAAGCGATCGCCCACACTCGCTTTTGATGTTCTGGGGAAAAAGTGTACTTTTCATCTGTTTTGATATCCCAAAGTTTAATGGTGTTATCGTGACTGGTACTAGCAATCAATTGACCATTCGGACTAACCGCAATTTGATATAATAAAACCCAATAATCTTTTTCTTGTAAAATTTTAATCACCTCGCCACTTTCCCCTGACCATAATCTAATCGTTTGATCTCCACTTCCACTTATCAATGTTTTTCCATCGGGACTAAAAGCTACTGAACAGATCCAGTCAGTATGACCATTAATCTGTTGAAGACATTTATGGTTTTTGATAGACCATAATCGGATCGAACGATCTATAGAACCACTCAAGATATATTGACTATCGGGACTGAAAGTAATTGATGATAACCGATTGCCATATCCCCTAAAACACTGAAGACATTTTCTGGTTTTAACTGACCATAATCGCAGGGTAAAATCTTCACTCCCACTGGCTATATATTGACCATTTGGATTAAAAGCAATTGACCAAATCCAGCTTTCATGTCCTTCTAAAGTATCAATATTTTGATATTTTCCTTCTATAATAGACCATATTTTAATGGTTTTATCCCCACTACCACTGGCTAGAAGTTGACCATCGGAACTAAAGGCAACTTGCCAAACCCAATCTTGGTGTCCTGTAAGAGTATGGAGACATTCTCCTGTGTCAACTGACCATATTTTGATGGTTTTATCAGCACTCCCACTGGCTAAAAGTTGACCATTTGGACTAAAAGTAACACCACCTACTCGTTCTTGATGTCCTTCAAGGGTGTGGAGACATTCTCCGGTTTCAACTGACCATATTTTGATGGTTTTGTCCTCACTTCCTGTCGCTAAAAACTTACTATCAGCACTAAAAGTAACTGATCTAATAGGAGCATGATGTTTTTGAGAAGGATCGGGGCAAGAGTGACAATTTATAGATATATCTGTTATAATAGACCAAATTTTTACAATTCCGTCTTGTCCCCCACTTGCTAGTAACTGTCCCTCGGAATTTAATGCTACTGACCACACCCAGCTTCCGTGAGCAGGAAAACTTTTGTTTAATTCTAATTTTCCGTCTTGTTTGACTTTCCAGAGGTAAATCATCCCATGACTGTCACCAGTTGCTAAAAGATATTCTCTTTGAAGATAGCGATCAAACTGACTACAAGAAATTGATAAAATACTGCCACAGGTTTGAGGAAAAATACAATCAGAGAACTGTGAATATGAAAAATCTACTTGGTTTAGTCTAATGTTTGAGAAATCGACTTGTCGAATAGGGATATGGGAAAAATCGTAGTCTCTTAAATTACCTTTTTTCAGTATATTAAGTAAGTTAATAATATTGCCAGCAATGCAACCAATTTGTCCAGAAGGTTCATGTTTTAATGTCTTTAAACACTCAATTAGTTGGCTTTCCACATTATTTTCTTGAAAATTATGGATTAAGTTCTTAATTATTGGGTGTAAAATAACATTAATTTGAATCTTTCTTACATAATCTGGAACAGTAGTTTTAGTCAAGGAGTTACTTCTTAATAATTGGAAATTTTGAGTTTTGATTTCTTCTGTTGCTATGGGAATAATTTTTTGAGTGAAATATTCAATCAATAAAGGATGTAGTGTAAAGTAGTCATCTTCTTTATCTAAGAGAATTTTGGTAGATAATGTTCTAATTCCTTCTTGAATATTTTTACCGTCAGGTTCAATGATAATATTGTGTTTTAGTTCTGACAAAGAAACTGGATTTCGATTAATCGCTAACTCAAAAAGAATCGCTTTTTCTAAATCAGATAGTTGCTGAAAGTAAGAATTAAAAATAAACTCAAAATCTTCTATAAGAAGATTACCTTTTTCTAAAAAATCCGAGAGGTTATTATGATTAACCTGTTGAATATGAAGAGCGATAGATTTGATAAATAAAGGATTGCCATGACAGACTTGTTGAATTAAAAATTGCCATTCATCCTCTGTACCATGAAAGGTGTCAATATCTCCAAAAATTTGCTTTCCAGTTTGATAGTCAAGTCCCTGTAACTCCAGGAAATAGGTTGAAGTGTTATTTCCTGCTAACGATTCAAGTTCTTGAGGAATTTTTCGACTGGTTATAATTAAACAGCTGTTGTGCTTTGACTGACCAATTGCTTGTAAAATTTCCCTATATTCTCCATAGTTTTCATGCTCAATAATGGCATCAATATTATCTAAAAATAATAAACAACGATATTTGGCTAGTATCTTGATCAATTTTACCAGTTTTATTTTAAATTTATCTTCTGTCTTGAAACTGATATTTTGGGAAATAATATTGCCTGTATTTTCAAGAAATTCTAGGGATAAAGGAGGATTCAAAAAAGACCAATAGATAACATGGTGAAATTCCTCTTGAATTTGCTCAATCAGTTTACAGACAAGAGATGTTTTTCCGATTCCTGCTATTCCTAAAATTCCGATAATTTTACACGGGGGACTATTTTGAAAAAACTTTTGTTTTAATAATACCAGTTCTTTCTCTCTGCCATAAATCTGAGAAATATCAGGAATCAATCCGAAATTATCATAATTTATTTCTGTTTTAATTGATGAGTTTTGAAGACCAGGAGATTTACGCTTATCCCATTCTTCCTCAAACTTCCACAAATTTTCTTCTGTAAATGGACTCCAAAGGTTGAGGGTGAAGTGCCTTTGTCGTGATCCTTGAGCATTTGTGCGATTATCTGTAAGTATTCCCCAATCTTTTAAAACATCAAGAACATTTCTCATCTGAATTGTAGTGAGGGAAATAACTGATGTTTTTTTAGTACCAGCGTTGCAAAAATCTACCAAAACTTTTAATTCTGTTTTGACAATTAGTTTTGGGTGAGGTTTATCATATTTCAACCAGTTATAGATTATTTTATCTGACCAATAAGCTTGATCTACTAATTCACCGTTCACATACGTTAATAATCTTCTTAACAAAAGAGAAAGTTGTTCTTTAACTGTATCACTTGTATTTAGTCTTGGCATAATCTATGAAGATAATTTTTCTCATTATAGCTCTATTTTCAATGTTGATTAATAGTTTCTAAGGAATCTGGAAAGGATTTGAGGGTTAAAAATTTTTCTGGGATGAGATGGTCGCCTACTTCTATAGGAATTTTAGTATATTGAGGGCGTGATAAAGAATCGGATTCAATTAAAACATGGTACATCGTTAATCGGAAATCAGGATCAAGATTAACTAAGGCAGAAATAGCTCCATCAGAATTTTGAGAAGCATATTTTTTATTCGTTATATCATCAGTTTTTGAAAAACAATCAAAACTACTAGGATGTCTATGCCAAAGTCCAAGAAGTTCTATAGGCTCCTGATAATATCTTCCTATTTTCTTAGATAAATGATTAATATACTCAGTATCATATTCAAAATAACCGGGTTGAAAAATAGGATGTATGCCTGAATCTAATGTTTCGAGAATGTACCATATATTAACTGTTTTTATTCCTAAGAAAATTCCACCTGTTTCTGTTTTAGAGCTTTCATAGGTTTCGGCGACAATTGCTAAAAAGGCTCTCTCTGAAAAAATAGTTTGGAGTTTTAAGTAGTTTAACATTTTTACTAAACTGATTCGTGTTGAGGATTGTCACAGGACATTTCTTGAAAGTAAGGTTCTCTGAAATATTCTATCTTTTTTGCCATAATTGGATCGTGACCTTGAATAAAAATTATTTGTTCATTGCGATTCATTCTCATGATTTCATCAGGATGTAGAAGGTCTCTAACTTGTTGGTTTCTTGTAGTTCCAGAACTTGTGCTATTGCCACCAGGTTGACCATGATTTTGATTTTGACCCTCGTTAGTCGATATCACTTCAATTGTTGTTTTGCCGAGCTTTTCTGAGACATATTTAGCCGTCTCTAAGTCGGCGACCCCAAAATACTGCTGCACCTTACTACTAGAAATAAATGGTTGCCATTCATCATTGGGATAAAGTGCTTTTATTTGAGATAAATCTTGTAAAATTGTCCAAATAGTTGCGCCATAACCTCTGACAATTGAAACAGCATCTCTGAGAGAATCCATACGACCTAATTGTGCCATTTCATCTAGTAAGAATAAAACTCGATGTCTCGGTTTACCTTGAACACTTAAAATGGCTCGAATAGCCGTACTTATCCATAATCGGAGTAAGCGAGAATAGGATGATAATTTATCAGTAGGTAAAACTAAATAAATAGAAACATTACCTGTTCTTTTTAGATCTCGAATATCAAAACTACTCCGAGATAAAGACTTGATAACTCTCGGAGAATCAAGAAATCCGGTGTTGCTTTTAACAGTGGAAAGGACACTAGAAGCGGTGTTTTCTGCTAATTGTTTGAAACCAGATGCGGTTCTGGCAATTATTCCATGAGCATAAGAAGAGCTTTCCATCATGTTAAGATGAAAAGCTAATTCATCAGGAGGAGAAGTGAGTAGTTTTCTTACCTCTCCTAAATGTCTTGATTCTTCAGGGGATTCACAAACGACATAGAGAATAAATCCCGTTAAAAGAGTAACTGCTTCATCATTAAAATATTTGTCATTACCCTGCTCACTTTTGGGTCTTAAAATCAAAGAATCTGCTAAAGTTCTCGCATCATCTATTAAGTCATCTTCGTCAGGATCTAAAAGATCTAAAGGATTCAATTGAGCCTGATCTTTTTTGTCACAAATTCCAAAAGGATCTAAACAAAGTACATTTTGTCCCATACGTTGGCGTGCAAATGCTGTCACTGCATAGTTTTCTCCTTTAGGATCTGTAACAATAACTGAGCCGGGATAGGTTAAAAGATTAGGAATAACGACTCCAACACCTTTACCCGCACCAGGGGGAGCAACAGTTATTAAATTGCCTTCAAAGCCACTCCAATCTTGATTAAATCTAAGTAGTAGTGAATCTGATTGTGTTTTTCGTGAGATCATTCCTTTCTTTTTCGTAATTTTTCCTAGCACAAGACCTTGAGAATCAAATAGATTTAAGGCTTCCAGATCTTTTTCATTTGACCAGCGTGCTGTAGCTTGTCCACCACCAATTTTTTTTCTATCTGAACTTTTAGAAGGAAGAGCAAAGCTTTTTACTTGAAAGATCATTGCTGCTATAAACCCAACCCCAAAAATCAGAGCAAGATAATCAACGGTTAATTGAGGGACAAGATATTTAGCAGCGAGAACAAATAGCAAACCTGTTAAGAAATGAAAGGGATAGCGACGAACAATGTTGAAAAACATTAGCAGTATTTTACCTGCTACCGCTATAGATATTTCAAACATTTTAAACACTAAGTTAAATTGATCTTGAGACATGATTTTTCCTCTATCCTTGAGTTCTTTGAGTGCTGGTTAGTTGTATCATCTGTTGTTCTTCAAGAGTTGTTGTTTTTTGACGAGCAGCTTCTTGTCTTGCTTCTAAAACACTTTTTATTGCTTCTTTTGACACATCAGCAAATTTTTTTGTTTCTATTTTATGATTATGATCTTTTTCTATTTGAAGTCTCTCCTTAGTACCATCAATCGATGCTTTCGATGCTTTATAGATGTCTTTTGCCACATTATGTTGTTTTTCTATTGAAATTTTATTGGCGGCTTTTTGTCTTTCTTCATCAGCTTTTTGTCTTTGTTTGTCTTGTATTTGCTTAAGAAGACTTCTCAGTTCATTAGCTTTATCCCTAAATTCTTTAGCTTTTTCAGGTTCATTTTTTTGCTCATGTTCAGCCGCTCTTTTTTCAAGTTGAGCAATTTTTTCCTGTAACAAAACATCGCTTGGACTAAATTCGTTAGGCATAAATTCACCTCTTGGTAAAGTTTTTAGTGGAAAGAGAACGATAAAATTTATCGGTCATTAGGTATTGTAGCTGACGATATGTAAAATCTAGAGTCGTTAATTAAACTCTCTATCTGCTCACTACTAGCCATGCCATTAAGAAATATCTGACCATCTTGATAAATCCGAATTTCTAAACGGTTGGCAATGTTAGTTAGAGTATTTTTTAGGTTTAGGTATCGCGGTGAAAGAAAGTGATATCTTTGATTGGAAGAACCAACCCAAGGACGATTTATATCACTTAAATCTTGACGATATGGCCCATCAATCAATAAATCGGTTACTGACAGTAAATCATGCCAATCTTGCCGAGAACTGGTGCTAAGATTCTCATAAATATACCCCGTAAAAGTAACAACTGATAAGCCTGCTTTTTGTAACAATTGGCCAAGATGAGCTAGAGCCGCAGCTTGGGCAAAAGGTTCGCCACCGACAAAGGTTACTCCTTCTATAGTTGGACCGCTTATAATACGCTCAAAAAGACTTTCTGTGTCAACGATTTCGCCACTGTTATCTTCCCACGTCCAAGGAACAGCACAGCCAGAACAGCGAATGGGGCAACCTTGAACCCAAATACAAGCACGTTCTCCGGGTCCTTCAGCCCGCGTATGAGGCAAAAACTTATTGATTCGTAATTCCATAGAAAAAGCCAAGATTATGTTAATAGAGTTAGCAATTTATGAACAAACTAGAAGCTTTTAACTTCTATCATTTACGGTTTCGTCTATTTGTTGACTCAACCAAACTTCTTGATTCTCATAATACTCAGGAGTATAGGATGACTCATATACCTCGGCATTGAGAACCTCTTCTAAAATTTCAATGTAGTCAGTACAGGCTTTCCCCTTGATGCCTTGAACCTCTGCCTGTACTCGACCATCAGGAAAAATCCGAAGTTGTATTTTTTTAGACATATTGATCCTCCTTGAATTATTAATTAAAAATCAATTAGACGTTGATCTTGAGCGTCTGAAATATTTTCAGATTGGTAAGCAAGAATAACAGCTTTTGCTTTTAACTTTGTTACTATATGAGGTTGTAGCTGTAAAAATTCTGCAACTTCATCAAAACTGCCAAACCCTAAACGAATTTCACGTTCCCTGACTAACTTCTCAGCTTGAGCTATTGTTATATACGGTAATAGAAGTAAATCTGCTAGGGGTGCATTGTTCAAGTCAATAGGTGTTAAATCAACGGGGTCTTCCTGTTGGGACAAGTTTTGTTTTTTAGAGATCGTCTCTATGGGTTCTTGTTTATTAATTTGTCTAGGAGATGGAATATCTGTATCTGGAGGTGGAATTAATTCTCTTAGCTGTGGAATTTCTGTTATTGAAACCCATTCTATCATTCCAGGCTTCCAACATAGACATCCATTAGGATTTATTTGACGAGTGCCGATCAGATGTCGAACTGTATCTAAATCATACGGACCATAAGTTTCACCAGATACTCTCAAACTATAACTATTTTCTTGAAGATTTTTGTAATTTTGGGCTTGCCCAATTGCCTTTTCGATTGATTGAACAGCTAGTTTTGCTTCGTTAATATTTTTGAATCCTCCCACCGTGTAATTGCCAGAAGTTGTACCGATAATCACTATTTGGTTGGGTTTTGTAGGGTCAGTTGTTATTCCTATTAGAACAAAACTGCTTATAAGTACAGCTAAATAAAAGAATATGCGTGGCACTATCCCGAAACCTAAAAAGACACAAATCCCAAAAACGATACTTGTTATCAGGGTATTTTTAGGTTTGACTGCCGAGGCAACACAGCAATTAAAAAACCAAACAATAAAAATACAAATAAGTGTCAAAATAAATATAAATATATTAGTTTGATGATAAATTTTATACAGGTCAAATGTCATTATGCCAACAATAACAATATGAAGTCCCCATACAAGGGGATGACCAGAATTGCTTTTAGGGCTTTCCATTTTTGCGTTTAGAACTTCATCAATACTATATTCACGGTTTTCTACATAATTCTTGTAGGTACTATTTTCTGCGTAAATCTTTTGCTCTGTCACTCTAAGTCCAGATGCGTTGAAATAAATTAATTCTTGATTTTTCATTTTTTACCACCCCTTAATTATTGATAGTTAATGTCAAAAGAATAGAGTTGTCTTCTTGCATTTCTTCACTTTCAATAACAAGATTCCGCTCTTTAGCTCTTTGTTTTAGGGATTCAAGCGTTTCCTTTTGGATTTGATGCTTGTAATCTTCATCAATAGTAGATAGGCTGTTGTAGATTAACTTCAGTTCTCTGGCGTTAACTTCAACAAAAAACGAACCATCATCGGAAGGGAAAAATCTTAAAGACGCTGGACCAATATTACAAATTAACTCGCCTTTTTCCGTTTTTTTGGGAACCATACCAAATTTTATCAAGGTTTTACGCAACAGATTTTCATCTCGAAAACTGGTAGGAAATACCTCAGTTTTGATTGATTCAACTGGTTTAGCCAATTTAACTAATGGACTGGTTAGATCGTTAGTAGTGCCAAAAACTTTACGACCAGCACGCCGTTCTACAGCCTTAATAAAGCGATTGAGTACATCATCTGGAGTAGATTTTCTAAAGACAGCAACCCATTGACCGTCTATCAAATTCCAGAAAAAGAAATCTTGTTCTCCTTGTAAATGGGTTTTATAACTATTTCCCCACTTTTCTGCATCGTAACCAGCCCCTCTAACACAAAATTCTAGTTCGTTACTATTTATGAAATTAGTAGGAACTTTATTTTGTGAAGAAGCTGCCCATTCTTCTAATTTGTCTATGCCTACTATTGCAGTTAAAGCTAAAGCAACTGGAAGTAATAAAAGACTGATAGACATAAAATTATTTCTCCTTTAGAAATCAATAGTTCTGCCGCCCCGTGACACCCGAACGTCAACATCAGCTTTTTCGACTTTTTGGTCGTAACCTGATCTGTCTTGGTTGCTGGTTGCGGCTACAGCCCTCACGTTTGCCCATTCTCGGATAGCATGAATTTGTTCAGCTTGTGTGACTGAAAGTGGTACAGTGTTTTTTATGGCTAGGGAAAAATCATCAGATTTGATACTACGATTCTCAGCAAATGCTTCAAATAGGGCTGAGATTACCGCTTGTTCAACTTCCGCACCGACAAAGCCTTCAGTTATCTGAGCTAAACTCACTAGAAAATCATCGTTTAGCTGTAGATTGCCACACACTTCAGGCTCTTGTAAACGTTTGTTTAGATGAACACGAAAAATCTCCTTTCTTTCATGTAAAGTGGGCAAATCGACAAAGAAAATTTCGTCAAAACGACCTTTTCTAAGTAGTTCAGGTGGCAAACTGTGTATATTATTGGCGGTTGCTGCTACAAAAACTGGTTTTGTTTTCTCTTGCATCCAAGTCAGAAAAGTACCAAAAACACGAGTAGAAGTGCCACCATCTCCGCCAGAACCAGAAACACTACTGAATCCCTTTTCTATCTCATCAATCCAGAGAATACAAGGAGCGATTGCCTCAGCAGTTTTGATAGCTTGACGCATATTCTCTTCACTGCTGCCAACTAAACCACTGAAAACTTTACCCATATCTAGGCGCAGTAATGGCAATTGCCACATAGCACTAATCGCTTTAACAATTAAACTTTTTCCACAGCCCGGAACACCTGTAATCAATACGCCTTTTGGTGGAGGAATATGATAAAGCTGTGCTGATTCCTGCCAAGATTTGTTACGCTTACTAAGCCAGCGTTTTAAATTTTCGAGTCCTCCTACATCCTCTAGATTGATGGTACTTTTAATAAATTCTAAAATGCCTGTTTTTCTGATAATTTGCTGTTTTTCTTCAAGTATAATCTCAATGTCTGAAATGTCGAGTCTTCCACCTTCGACCATTGCACGAGCAAAAGCATTTTCCGCTTCCTGTAAAGTCAAACCCAATGCTGCTTTTGCTAAACGTTCAGTTTCCTCGTCGTTAAGCTCAATAATAATTTTGCCACTTTGCCGATTTGCTGTAATCATCTCCTCTAAAACAGCCTTAATTTCCTCAAAAGATGGCAACTCAAAGTCAACAATTGTGACCTCTTTCTGTAATTCATTGGGCAAAACAACTGTAGGAGCAATAAAAACAACATTTTTGGGCTTACTACTGCGTCTTAATCTAGCAGAAAGATCGCGTAGTTTGCGGATAATCTGGTAATCGGGTGTTTTACCTCGTTCACCAAAGTACACATGGAAATCTACTAGAATAAAGATAGCAGGCTCGGCATAGTTATCTATGAACTCAAGGGCTTTAATTGGTTCTAATAGTTTGCTCTGTGTATTGGTTTCAGCTTGACTGGATTGTTTATTATCCGGTGTCATCCCTGTTGTCAACTTCCACACAAAACAATTCCGAGTTGTGCGAATTTTGCTGGCCTCAGTAGCAACCGAGCGAAGGATATTAATCACCCTTTCTTCTTCCCAAGTTGGGATATACAAATAGGGAAACCTTGCTCTGAAAAGGTTTCCTACTAGAATACTGAATTTGTTGGCATCGTGTGTTTGCATATCGGTTTTGATTTTAGCTTTTGCCCTTTACGCTTTAATTTCTGGGACTCTCTTGAATTTCGTGTGATCAGCCTTGTGTATACTTCCTATGTTATAAACTTGGGACTTTCCCCGATGCAAATTTTTTTTGAAAAGCTGTAAGTCTTTGTGCGATAAGGCATTGCATCGCTAAGACTCTAGCTCGACTTCGGGACACTTAAGGATATAGCCAATTTTCAGGATAATTTACCTTAAGTTCCCAAAATCTAGTATTTATCGGAAACCTATTAAGCTAGACTTCACACTGCAAACGCTTCCTTGTGTTTATGAAAAATTTGGTCCGCGTTGTGGTACTGATGCTTAATCATCGACTGCTCCAGTTCAATGAGATACCATTGACCAGCAAATGTTCCATATTTTAAGCAAACTTTTTCATTATCGTGTAGAGTGTGCTTAAATCCAAAACGTTCTTTATACAGTGCTTCAATCGTTTCGTCCCCTTTTAGATAAGTCGTGTATGAGATTTCAGTGTGAGCAATATCATGTTTGTAAGTCAAGATAGCTCGAATCAATTGCTGATAAACAAGATAACTTGTTCCTATTTTGCCAGTTCCCTGTTTATCATATAGAGAGAGACTTTCGCCGACGCTTGTTACATTTTTGGGTAACATCAAATGCTTTCCTGTGTGTTTTCCTTCACAAAATGTGGCCAGTTGACAAGGCAAATAGTAGCCATATTCAGCCAGAGCATAGGTATAACGTGCAACACCGATTACCTGAGAGGGATTTTGTTCAGGATAGGCTAGAAAAATAACCGATTGGTGAGTAAATAAATCGTCGATTTCTCTGCAATAATTTTGCGAATCAGGATAGCGATTCTTGAGAAATAAGAAATAAGATTCTATTTCTGCCGGTGTTTCCGCTTCCTTGACCAGATAACCTTTGACCTTTGGCACATCAAAACAAAGTAAGGCTCTTTTGCGAAGAATCCAGCAGTTGCCAATGTTACTTAACACAATAAATCCAGCACAAAAAAACAGGCTCTTCACAGATTGCTCAATATTAGGGGTTTGGGATATATCATAGACAAAGAGAAAGCCGTTATCCTGTAACATTCTTCGGACAGTCCTTAAAGTGAATAGAGGATCTTTTTGTGTGTAATTTGTGGTCTTTAGCGTTTCAAAGGTTTGTGCCGTTGAATCCTTTTCCTCGTTTGGTTTTAAATCAAGCCAACAAGAAAGTTGCTCATAGTGACGCTCGCGTATTTGACCAATAAATAAGTGATTGACATCGACTCCATCCGACGACAGTAGCCGCACCGATGTAGATGATAATGAGGTAAACTGTTTACCATTGGTTTCGTTGATTATTTGAGAAATAGCCATTTTGCTACCCTTAGGAAGAGGACAACGAGCAATGAGGTTCTCTTCATTGGGAGTAAAGCCATAGAAATCCTTAGATTTTCTAGGGAGAAGCAAGCAAAACGATGATTTTTGGGCGCAAAAAGTTAAAGAAGCTGGAATTAGAAAGAATTAGAAAGCTTGAATGGCTTCCTATACCTATAATTGAGCAAATAGCTGATATGTACTTAGTCAGATTGAGAGAAAGTTTTTCAAAAAATGAGAATTCCGGGGGATAAGTGATCAATAATAGAGAAATAAACTTATGTAGATTGAATAGAGAGCAATGAAGTTAAAACTCTCCGTAGCGGGACTTGAGCAAGTCAAAACCCGATGGGCGCAAAAACAAAAAGAAGGCTGGACTAGAGAGCATTTATGTAAGGAAGCTAGTCAATTTTGTCAACCTCGTATAGACTGGGTAGAAGATCTGGATTACCGATTTTCCTATGCCAATTCCTGCTCACCAGAGACTTTCGATCATTTTTTGAGGGGTAAAAACATTCAATCGGAAGGTTTTTTCGCCTTTTGTCGAGCTTTGAATATTGACCCTTCAAAAGTCGCCGACCTAGATAATCTTTTGCAAAAACTGACTCAAAACATCGAGCCTATTTGGGTGGGGCGAGAGTCTCTTCAAAGTGATTTACTTGAAAAACTAAGAGGCGATTGTCGCATTGTGGTGATTACAGGAATAACAGGTATTGGGAAAACTGCCCTCACCTACAAATTGGCCTTAGCTTTGTGTCAAGAAGGTTTTCCTCCTGAACTGCCTATTGATTTTGATGGGTTTAATCAACCGGAGCATCAACAGTCGCAATCAGAAGCACAAAACTTTATCAGCACAGCTATTGATTTACTCAATCGTGGCGATGAACCTGTTACGGCAAGACAAGCAAAAAACCCAGAACAATTATTAACTCAACTGGTTAATCATCTGAGCAATAATCGTCGATTGATTTGGTTTGATTCAATGGAAAATCTTTTACAAGGAGAAAAACAAGATGGCAGTAATCGCTTTAAGGACCCCCTCTGGCGAGGGTTTTTTCAAAAGATATTAGAAGCCGAAGATTGTCAGACTCGAATTGTGATAACTTCGCAGGATAAGCCTGAAGATTTTGAAACTTTTAGTCAAGATCAATATTGGCATATTCAGCCATTAATGGGATTAGAAGATCAGGAAAGTTTACAGTTATTTGACCGTTTATTTCAACAAGCAGAAGTCGAATTAATTCTTCATGGACGTAACCTTGCTTACCTCAAAGAGATCGGAAAACTTTATGAAGGACACCCTCTTGCTCTCCGCTTAATTTCCGGTGATATTATTGAAAGACTGAATGGAGATATCGGCACTTATTATGAGGAAAATAAATCCCGATTTCGACGATTAAGAGAAATGATTGATGAAGCTCAAAAAGCCGATGCTGATGATTATTACAAAGTTAACTTAATGACCAAAAACTTACGAAAACAACTGTTAGAGGAGGAAATCAAAAGAACAATAGAGCGACTTGAAAACACTTTTGAAACTGCTTATTTATTGCTTATATATGGCTCCACCTATTCATCTTTTGAACTTAAAAATGCGTGGTTTCAAAATCTTCAATTCTTTTCAGAATACGAGGAACAAGATTTAGACCTAGCTCTTTTTACCTTGTTTAACCGTTATTTAGTAGAAACTCAAAAACAACCGGGATATGAACCACATATCAAACAGCATAGTTTAATTCGCAATGTTGCTTTCAAGAAGCTAGTATCTACCCAAAGAAAAGAAGGAAACCCAAATCATGAATGATTTTAAATCTCCTCAATTAAGAGTTAAAGAACATTTCAAAAGTATTGATTTTACTGTTTTTGGAGAACTCGCTCAAGTTAAACAAAAAGGGGAAATTTTAGCGGCGACAGGAAGTCATTTTGAAAAAGCACATTTTGGCGCATTTATCTGGCATTTAATTGGTTATGAACGCCATATTAATGATAAAATGGGACAGAAGCTCTCTATTCAAGAACGGGCAAGTCGTTATGTGGAAGCATTTCTCTGTCTATGTCAATTAGGTTGGTACAAAGAGGCTAAATCTTTGTTTTCTTTACCTTTAGAAATTCATGATCCAACTTCTTTCCCCTTGCACAAGCAATTACGCATCTGGGGGCACTACGAAAATGCCATAAAACTGTGTAAGGGATTATTAGGAAATTTTGACGCTGAAACTGATTTTCTCTGTTTAAGTGAACTCGGTTATATGTATCGAGAATTAGGACAATTAGACCAAGCAAAAAATTATGCGGATAAAATGTTATCTTTAGCCGAGCGATTAAACAATACTCTTTGGAAGGCAAGAGGAAAAGTAAATATAGCCACAATTGATGGAATAAAAGGTGAATATTTAAACGCTGAAATAGGACTGAATGAAGTTTTAAATCTAGCCGATATTCTTCCCGATTGTGACGAAAAATTTGAGATTATTAATGTTGCTTATTTAAATCTGGGTAATTGTTATGGTTATCAGGGAAAAATTGACCAGACTATTGCTTGCTTAGACAAATACTTAAAATGGGCAGAAAAAATAAAAAACCTTATTTATCAAGCAATGGCTTTACGAAATTTAGGAGAAGCATACCGGCGAATCAATGATTTGAATCAAGCTATATATTATACTCAAAGAAGTCTTAATTTATCTGATCAAATAACCGATGAAGCAGGAATTATTTTGTCCTTGGGAAATTTAGCCTCAATTTATGGGCAACAAGCAAATTTTGAGGAGTCTGAAAAATACTTTAAACAACAAAAGAAAAGAGCTTTAGCTATTTCAGATGTAGCAGGTGTTGCCCATGCTTGCGCTGGACTAGGAGAAATTTATAGTATCACTCGAAAGGATGATCTAGCCTATCAATATCTTAAGCAAGCTTTAGATATTGCCCTCGATATTGGAGAACGATATATAGAGCTAGAGACTTTAATTGTTTTGGCTGAATTTGAAGAAAAAACCCATGATCTTAAATCAGCTATTAATCACTGGCAAAAAGCCTTACATCTTTCTAAACAATTAAATATTCTCTCACATAAAGAGAACTGTGAACAAAATCTAGAAAGGTTGTTAAACCCCAACTAAGTTGAGACTGAGTAACGCACAGAAAACGGGTTTCTCCGAGAAACCCGTTTTCTACTCATGCACTCATGCAAAAGGGGGAATACATAATCAGTTTTTAATAACTGGATTTAGTATGACAAGCAACTCGTTGTCACCCCTTCAGCGGTCACACTAGATTGAAACAATCTGAATTTCCCTGACTAGGTGCATTGGTTTGGTTTGCTTTTCGGTGGTGATTAGTTCATCAGCTTGAATTTGTAGCGCAGCAGCAACATGAAGTGCATCCATCGCCGCTAAACCGTAAGTGCCAGCAATTTCATGACTCACTGCATCCCCCTCGACGTGCAGCAATTTCTTGTTCTATCTCGTCTTCATTGAGCAGTTGCAATCCAGCTGCGATTGCCCGATGTCGGATTTCCCATAACTTTTTGCTTAATGGTGTTTGGGGAATAAAATTAGATTGTGGTGCTGTTGTTTCTGACTTAGACTTAAGTATTTGAACAAATTGTAAAACTTTTTGTTGCTTTTCCGGTGTCAGTTCTCGCCATTGTTCAAGTAGTTCTTCTTCTTTACCCATAAATACCTCGCTCTTAAGTAGCTGGTTATAATTAAATTAAAAATAGATTTTAGGTTCGATCCCCCCTGCCCCCCTTGATAAGGGGGGTGCCGATAGGCGGGGGGATCTGATAACTTTTAACGCCTACCTACTTAAGTTATGAATTGTTTGCTTTTAAGCAATGCTCATTGATAAAAACCACTCCAGACACAACGGTTAGGAACTTTTTCTATATACATGACCACCATTCCACGGGTACAGCAAGAAAAGTTAACGGGTCTATCTATTGCTGGATAAGGGTTTTTGGCTCTTGTAGTAGATATGTATGGGGGAGGTTCCGGTATTTTAGGTGGGAATTGGTTCACCCGGACGCAAACTAGACCATTTACCAGTTTCCCGTAAAAAGCTGTCACAACCCACCACATCCCACTCCATTTCGATATAATCTTCCTTGGTGCGAATGTTAACGTTAATAGAAGGGTTCTTCGCTTCAAAGTCCGGTGTCTCGGTGAGATGACGTTCCTGATGTTGTGTTTCTACAGCATGATAGGTGAGACAGCGATCAACAAAATAGCAGTTAATACAAATACACATAAGTTTAACTCTATAAGTCTTTTCCGTTAATCTAGCTCAGTCTCTCCCCAAATGGGGCCGGTCAAAATTATATTTTTGTAAACTGCTCTTGTCGATGTCTTGTCAAAAAAACCTAAATAGTTTAGTTAAAGAAGTTTTTGCGATTAATCAGGAAGAATTGCCAGAAAATGCTTATTTAGTCGGTGGTGCTGTGCGAGACGCTTTATTAAACCGTCAGAAAGACTATATTGACCTAGATTTTGTGGTTCCCGAAAAAGCGATCGAAATTGCTCAAACTATTGCCCATCAGTATAAAGCCGGTTTTGTGGTTTTAGATGCCGTTCGTCAAATTGCTCGCGTCGTTTTTCCGCAGGGTACGCTTGATTTCGCACAACAGGAGGGAGAATCTCTAGAAATAGACCTAAAAAGACGGGATTTCACCGTTAATGCTCTCGCTTATAATCTCCAAACCCAAGAAATTTTCGATCCTTTAGGGGGATTAAAAGATTTAGGCTGCCAATCTCTGCGGATGATTTCCCGGGAAAATCTCCAAGATGATCCCCTAAGATTATTAAGGGCCTATCGACAAGCGGCTCAATTAGACTTTGAGATCGAACCCCATACCCGTGTAACTATTCGTTCTCTTGCCCCTTTATTGCGCCTTGTAGCCGCCGAAAGGGTACAATCCGAGCTAAACTACCTTTTGCTCAATTCCCGTGGCAATAAATGGCTAAAAAGTGCCTGGGAAGATGGCTTATTATCTCTCTGGTTGCGTCGGATTACCCCCGCAAAAATGGGACGAGTTATGGGGGTGGAAGCGGCAGCGGGATTTTTAGAATCTTTGTTACCAGAAAAATTTATCTTTTCCCCTTCTCAGTTGCAGTTGACAAAATTGGCCCTATTGGTATCGGATATTTTAGCAGAAGCGGAAAAAGAACTAATCAATCTCAAGTATTCCCGTGGGGAAATTCGCACGGTAATCACGGTAATTAAGTCTTTACCCCCCCTCAAGGAGGCAGACAATTTAAGTCTGCGGGAACAGTATTTTATTTATCTAAATACGGGAAAAGTATTTCCTGTCTTTGCTCTTTTTGCTTTATCGATGGGGATTAACAAAAATATCGTCGCTTCTCTGTTTACTTCCTATCTTAATCCTGATAATATTATCGCCCATCCCCGACCTTTATTAAGGGGCGATGATTTAATCAACCATTTACACCTGAAACCTAGTCCGATTATTGGTAAGTTATTAACCGAGGTACAAATTGCCCAAATTGAAGGCAAAGTTACAGTTTTTCAGGAGGCGATCGATTTTGCTAAAAAGTTATTATAGGTGGTTGGAGAACAGAGAAGTGAGGCTCTGTTCCCTATTGATACCCGTCGCTGGGAACTAATTTTTCGATCGAATTTTAAACAAAAACACGATGCTGCAGGGAAGGCATTTGTCGTCGCACTTGTTGCAGACGTTGGGGATTAATTTCGGCAATTGCCACTCCCGCTTCTTCCCCCGCGTCAGCTAAAACCACACCCCAAGGATCGATAATCATAGCGTGACCGTGGGTGTAACGGCGCTCGTAATTATTGCCCGTTTGAGCGGGGGCTATTATATAACAAGTATTCTCGATCGCTCGCGCTTGTAACAAAACTTTCCAATGATCTTTGCCGGTAAAAGCCGTAAAGGCTGCGGGTACAAATAAAACATCGGCTCCTTGCTGCGATAAATAGCGATAGAGTTCGGGAAAACGCACATCATAGCAAATCGAGAGGCCAATTTTTCCCAAGCTATCGGAGCCATAAATTGGCGGTAAATCGATCCCTGCCATGACTGTACTCGATTCCTGATAGGTGTTACCATCCGGGACATTGACATCAAAGAGATGGACTTTTTGATAACGGGCTAATTCCGCACCGTTGCCATCGACTAAAATAGCCGTATTATAAGCTTTATCGGCAATACCCGTCACTGGCACGGGAAAACCACCCCCTAAAATGGTCACTTGAAACCGTTGGGCCATGGTGCGGAGGAATTTATCGGCTTTGAGGGCAATAGTCTCGGACTGGGCGATTTTATCGGTTTCTGCCCCCATAAAGGCGAAATTTTCCGGTAAACCGATTAATTCCGCCCCTTTACCCACGGCAAGTTCGATCAATTCTTCAGCGGCAGCGAGATTTTTCTCTAAATCCGGCTGACTGGTCATTTGAATAGCGGCGGCGAGATAGGATTTCATGGGGTTGAAGCTCTAGAATCAGATAATCTCTGTAAAATTAATCATAACCTTCGATTATATCCAATTTCAGATATTTTGTCACCCCATGAGTAAAATTGTTTTCTGTGACTTTGATGGCACTATCACCGCCGTGGAAACCTTTGCGGGTATGCTCAAAGAATTCGCCCCCGATTTATCGGCTCAGATTATGCCCCAAATGTACGCCCGTACTCTCAGTCTGCGCCGGGGTGTCCGTCAACTGTTAGAGTCGATACCGAGCCAAAAGTACGCCGATATTCTCGCCTATGCCGAAAGCAAGCCAATTCGCCCCGGATTAGCCGAATTCCTCGCTTTTTTACAGGAGCGAGCCATCCCTTTTATTATTATCTCCGGTGGTATCCAAGGCATGATTGAAACGGTCTTAAAACGCGAGGGACTATTAGATAAGGTGACGGCAATTTATGGGGTAAATCTTCATACTCAGGGGGAATATCTGCAAGTTCACTCCGATTGGGAAAATGAGACAGAATTAGTGGCTAAAGCCTTGATTATGGCCAAATATTCAGGAGTAGAAACTATTGCGATCGGTGATTCCGTTACCGATATTACCATGGCTAGAAGGGCCGATCTAGTTTTTGCTAGGGATCGTTTAATCGATTATCTGCAAGCGGAAAATCAACCCTATATTCCTTGGGATAACTTTTTTGAGATTCGTGAATATCTGTTATTGAGAGATTAGACAAAATCGGCTCTTCAATTTAATTATAACCACTTACTTATAAGGCTTGCCAGGTCTTGGGATCAATGAGTTGGCGAATGCGATCTTCGCTATTGACCCGTAGTGGCCACAGTCTCCACAGACCAGAAGTTGGCAAACTAATCAAAGAGAGAGGACATAGCGGGCTGGCAATTTCTTAAACGTTTCTTAAAGGCGCACCGTTATCATCAGATCAGTAGTTATTTCTTAGGTCTGATTATGTCTTGGATACTTTCGGCGATCGCCGCTCTGGTCAGTTGGAGCCTGTTTTTTACTGTTAAGTTCAAGGAAAACGCCAATCCCCTCATTCGGCCCTTGAGTCTGCTGATTGGACTGTTAAGTAGTGCTGTCTTTTTATTTCAGATAATAGGCCGTTTTGCGGTGGTCATTCCGGCGGGGGAAGTGGGTGTGATGGAAAGCCTGGGTCAAGTGGGTCAAAAAACCCTATCCCCTGGCATTTATTTTATCAATCCCTTTACCGATATCATTACCTATTCCACCCGTTTACAGGACATCAAAGAAACCGTTGATACCACCTCTAAGGAAGGGCTAGGTTTTAAAATGGACGTGAGTTTACAATACCGTCTTGATCCCACTAAAGCAGGAGAGGTTTTCCAAAAAATTGGCAGTCCTGAGCAACAAAAAGAAATTATTACTTCCCGTTTTCGCTCGTTGATTCGTCAGATTACAGCGAATTATCCCCTAACCGATATTTATGGAGAAAAAAGGGCTATTATTGCCCAAAATCTTGGTGAAAGTATGGCCACTCAACTCCAGCCCCTCGGTTTTATTGTCGAAGAAGCTTTACTCCGCAATATTATTTTGCCCGATAATATTCAAGCCGCTATTCAAGCGAAAGTAGCCACGGAACAGGAAAGCCAAACAATTGATTTAGAAATCCAAAAAGCCAAAAAAGAAGCGGAACGGAAAATAATTGAAGCGAGGGGAACCGCCAATGCTCAGAAGATTTTATCGGAAGGTTTAACGGATAAAATCATTCAACTGAAAACCATTGAAGCAACGGAAAAGTTAGGGCAATCTCCCAATAGTAAGATCATTATCCTTGGTGGCGGGCAAAAAACTTTACCGTTAATGCTGACCGACGATAAGTAGCCATGAGCGACTCACAAGAGCTTTGGTATTATTGTACAAGAACGATTTAACTGCATCATACCATTTTTTTTATTCGCGTCCCTCACTCCCCTCCCCTCTTCCCACTTCCCACTCTCCTATACCTTTTAAACAGGATTTGGTATCAAGCCCATGGCACTAACTCTTAATTTAACATCAGAAATCGAACAATATCTCAGCCAAAAAGCGACGGAGAAAGGTCTTTCTCTAGAAGCTTACGTCCTCAAGCTACTTAAAGATACTATTTTAGAACAAGAAAAACAGACTAAACTGGTTAATTTACTTCAGTCTTGGATTGATGAAGAAGATGAACAAGAACAACAAGAAACAGGTGAATATTTAATCGAAGCACTTGACCAAGATCGCTTATCTGAGCGTCCTTTATTTCCGGCTGAATTAAAGGGAGTAACTTGGTGAATAGAGTAGTTTTATTAGATACGGGAATTATCGGTTTAATTAGGGTTTGCTGAATAAATATAAAAACCTTGTTGGGTAAGACTTTTAGACTTTTTGTCAATCAAAAAGTACCGGACTGGGAGTGATCAGGGGGAAAATTCAGGTGGTAAAACCCTACACCCCAACCCCCAACCCCCAACCCCCAACCCCTAACACCCAACCCCCAACCCCCAACCCCTAACACCCCACACCCCAACCCCCAACCCCCACCGAAAAACTTTTTCAGCAGACCCTAATTACTAATCCTAAGCGAGCGCCTGAAAGTCTAGCTTGTAATTGTTGGCTACAAACGCTAATTAAAGCAGGTATTAGGGTTATTCTTCCAGAAATTGCTGATTATGAGGTGCGTCGAGAGTTGTTACGCGCTAACAAGATTAGTAGTTAGATTGTGTAATTAATCGTGTATAGCTACATACTAAATTTCTCAATTCCCGACAGACATAGAGATTCTAAAATCCAAGACCAACCCGTTAAAAGATTTTTTTACTACCCTACTCTCAAGGGTAACAATAATTATAAATTTTTGTAAATTTGTGTTGGTTTACACTTGACAAAATCGGTGGGGGGGGGTAAAGTGAACTTTATTATGATTGGTTTTGTGACCCCTAAGGTCTTGACAAATTATGAAAAAAACCTCTGACTTAACTGTACAGTTCATTCAATATGCGATTGCCCGGGAGAGTATTTTATGGCAGTTTCATTAACAAAAGGACAACGAGTATCGCTAGAAAAAGTTGCTCCTGGATTATCAGAAGTATTTGTAGGATTGGGATGGGATGTCAAAGCCACTGACACTGGATCGGACTTCGATCTAGATTCGTCGGTGTTTTTGTTGGGAGCTAATGAAAAGCTAATCTCAGATAAACACTTCATCTTCTACAACAATCTTTTCAGCCCTGATCCAAACAAATCAGTCCAACATACTGGGGATAACTTAACAGGACTTGGGGAAGGGGATGATGAAGTTATTAAAATTGACCTCAAGAAAGTACCAGAAGAAGTTAAGAAGATTGTTATTACAGTAACGATTCACGAGGCGCAGCAACGTCGCCAGAACTTTGGACAAGTACAAAACGCTTTTGTACGTATCGTTAATGCTCAGAACAAACAAGAGGCTGTACGCTACGACTTAGTAGAAGACTATTCCATTGAAACCGCCCTAATCATGGCAGAACTATATCGCAAAGATGGGCAATGGTCACTCAACGCGGTGGGTTCTGGCTATCAAGGAGGGCTGCAAGCATTGCTAGATCGTTATAGCTAAAGAAAGTTCAAATTATGGCTATCAATTTACAGAAAGGGCAACGCATTTCCCTGACAAAAGAGGCGCCTGGTCTGAAAAAAATTATTTGTGGACTAGGATGGGATGTAGTAGAACAAACTGGGGGTGGATTGTTCGGCGCATTTAGCAACAGACCGAACTACGACCTAGATGCTTCAGTAATCTGCTTGGGCAGTAACGGAAAAGTTGGAGACAAGGACGATATAGTTTATTTTGGCAATCTCAAGCATCGATCGGGAGGAATCACTCACTTAGGAGATAACTTGACGGGAGCAGGAGAGGGAGATGATGAGCAAATCATTGTTGATCTTTCCTTAGTGCCATCACGAATTACCAAACTGGTTTTTACAGTCAATATTTATGACTGTATAGCCAGAAAACAAGACTTTTTCCAAGTAAAAAACGCATTTGTACGATTAGTAGATATGTCTAACAACAAAGAGCTTGCTCGCTACAATCTATCAGGAAATGAATACAAAGGTGCTACGGGAATGATTATGGCAGAGTTATACCAACATAACGACGAGTGGAAGTTAGCTGCAATTGGAAATGGAGTTAGTGTCAACGGATTAGGAGAAATTGTCGGTTCTTATGCTTAGTAAAGGAAAGCTATGTCATCTTTATTTGAACGACTGGACTTAACTAAATACAACCGCAAGCTAAAACAATCTCTATCTCAGCGTATAGATCTCACTAGACCAATTAAACTCAGGTGTCAATCTTGTAGATTGCGCCTTCAAGCAGAATGGGAATTTTGTCCTAACTGCGGTTTTCCCTTGCGAAATTTTTCAGAAAAAAGTCGCCATTGTATTTGGATAGATATTTCAAATATGGAAGTCTTACCCGAATATCAAGAAACCATGAGTGCAATTTTTATGGAAGCTTTTTCCAGACTGTATGGTGCATTCAGAGGTGTTCAGGTTTTTCTTACTACAGAACCACCTAACAGTCAGGAATGGCAAGATAAATTTACTCATGTTTATGTATTTGCTGACAGTCAGCCAGTAGATTATTTAGGAGTAGCGAGCTTCTTATTAGGTAAAGTTACTGGTCATGCAATTATCAGAATCGATCAAGTTTTTTATGCTTCTTGTAGAGGCAATCTTAGTATTAGTAGTCTATCTAACTTAATTGCCAACACGATTGCTCATGAGATTGGTCATACATTAGGTTTAGATCACTCTGCATTGCCAACAGATGTCATGCACGATGGATTAGACTACACGACTCATGGTGCCATGCCTCCTTCATTTCACGCAGAGCAGATTAACCTGATGAACAGTGCCATTCGCAGATATAAGACTGAAGAATAATGTTAGTGCGATCACACTTGATCATATAGTGTGATCGCTTTTTTTGTTATAATCTTAGAAGTGTGGATGAATGAAGCAAAATTGGCTCTCCCGTACTTGTGATGATAACAAAAAATTGCTGATACAATATTTTCATGCAGTTTGAGTGGAATAAAAACAAGGCAGTAAAGAATTTATCCAAGCACGGAGTTTCCTTTGAGGAAGCAAAAACTGTTTTTGATGATCCTCTCTATGTTGACTTCTATGATCCAGAGCATTCTGAGAGCGAGGAACGATATCTGATTGTTGGCGAGTCAGATCGAGGGCGATTGTTAATTGTATCCTATACTGAAAGAGGAGATGTAATTCGACTCATCAGTGCAAGGGAAGTGACGCAAAACGAACGAGAAGCTTATGAAGAGGGATGAGCCAGAAATGGAAGATGATTTACGGACAGAGTATGACTTGAAGCACCTCCGAGTTAGAAAGTTAGGCTCTGGAAGAAAAAGCTTTGGTGGAGTCACTGTGCGCTTGGAGCCTGATGTCGCAGAAATGTTTCCCACTGCTGATGCGGTTAACGAAGCCTTAAGATTGTTGATCAGAGTAATGCGAGATAACAAAACTCTTGCTTCTACAGTACAGGCTAACCTAAAGGCTGAGTCCTGACAAAATGCAGGGCGGGATTGAGTATTTATAAGAAAGCGAAGCGAATGGCGAATAAAGCTATAGTCTCGAATTAGATGCGATCACGCTATATTTGTAGAGGGCGATCGCTTTTTGTGTTATAATCCTAGTACAGCCTGGCAAATTCCTTTTCTGTAGGGGCGTATGGCATACACCCTCCCTTAGATAACCTTTTCTTATCACCACAAATACGGGAGAGCCGAAAAATTACTATGAAAGTTCCAACAGATTTAACGATTCCTGAGATTGAGGAAATTAGAAAAGAGGGAGTTAAAGCTCTCGTAAAAAGATTGGGAATTGCTAAAGCGGCTTTCTTTCTAAGAGAAACAGCATCCCAACCTCTAAATTATTTAGAAATTAAAGATCAGTTATTTGGCGAAATGACAGCGACGGATATTTACGCTCAAACCAAAGGCGGCTATGACAGCAATGATTGAGGAAATTCGTCAAAAAGTTAGACAAAACCAATTTGAATTTTCTCAACACGCTGTCAATCAAAGTATCCTGCGTCAGATCAGTGTTCAAGAATTACGGGAGGCGATGGAACAAAGCGAAATTATTGAAGATTATCCGGCTGATAAGTATGGTGCAAGCTGTTTACTGTTGGGATTTACTCTAATTAATAGAGCCTTACACATTCATTGTAGCTATCCCTCTCGCCCTTTGCTCAAAATTATTACCCTATATGAACCCGATCCAAATTTATGGATTGATTTTAAATCAAGGAGAACACCAGATGTCAACTAATTCTAGACAAGAAATCTTAATTGAACAAGAAGTTACCTATACCCTTGAAATCAATGGCAATTTTTTTATTATAGAAAATGTCCCCGCTAGAGTCTGTGTAGAAACGGGAGAGCGTTTTTTTGCACCAGAAACTGTCGAACGCTTGCAGGAAATTATCTGGGAAAATAAGCGACCAAAACGGGTAATTGAAACGCCAGTATTTGACTTTGCTAGTTAGTGTTTAATAGAAAACTGGCAAATCGAGCAACAATTGAAGTCTTAAATTAGGGGCGATTTCGCTATGTTTGTAGAGTGCGATCGCTTTTTTGGACATGCCAAATTTTTATTAATCTTTGTTAGAATGACGATCTGGGTAATGGCTTTGAGTTGATTGGAGAACTAACCGAAATAGAGATTATCGCCGTTAACTTCCTTTTTACAATTCATTTGGAAACGTTATACAAGGTTGGGTTATGGTTCTAGTTGGGAATTGGCAATAGTTCAATAGTAACGGAACCGCCTTCAATCGCCTGAATTCGCAAATCATAGCCTCGCAACAATCCCATCCCATTTCACGACAACTGGAAGGATTGCCTCACAACTCTGATTTACCGAGCCATACATCATAGAGTTTCTCTCAAACTCCGTGCACCAAAATGATAGACTGCCCGATGCCCAATTCGCATAAACCAAGTCTGAGCATCGGGATATTTGGCAAGGAGATGCTCTGATGCGGTTACGATGTCATCAGCCACTTCAAAGGCTCCAGTTTCAATGTCGATAGCGACAATTTTACCATGATTGCCTTCCTCGACTTGAGAACGAATCTGAGATTCATAGAGGTCGTTGCCACGTCTAGCAAATTCTTCTTTGCTGTATCGGGGTTGTCGAAGTTTCATCGGTTTGATTTCGTTTAACTTTACGTTTCCATTTTAGCTGACATGACAACATCTTCGAGAACGGAGAGCGATGGCGGGGTTTGTGCGGTCATAATAGATTTCTGGCGTTGCTGATTTGTGATAGGAATCTTCTTGTGTGGGGTTTTTAAAACCTGGAGCCCAACTAGCTTTCTAGCTCTTGCCTTCTGTCTTTCCTAACCAAGAAGTTAATTTCATCCTATTACTTATTGATACCTTGAGTCAGCAAGGCCAGCAGCAGAAAAATTAATTCTGACTTAAAAATAAACTGGGCAATCCGATAAGATTATCTTGCTTAAAAAAGATCGAATTTTGTTGTCGCAATTTACCGATTAATCTTGTTACTGTTACTCTGGTAGTGCCGATGGCGCTGGCAATTTGAGCGTGAGTTAGGGGATAGGGAAGATAATAGCCTTCTACACAGGGTTGACCGTATTCTTCCAATAATAAAACCAAGAACCCCATTAATCGATCGAGGGAGCGTTTTTGACCAAGAATACTCAACCAAAATAACTTACGCTGGTATTGATGGCGAAAAGTTTCCATAACAGCCGATCGCAATTGCGGCCATTGTTCTAGATCTTCCCAGTATAACCAGACTAACTCGGTTTGGTCTAGATGAGCTTGGGCTTGTAATTGAAAGGGAAATTGAGAAAAAATCTCAAAGGGTTGACCTGCACCCACAAAACCGAGAAATACTTCCTCGCTATCGGCAATAGATAGTTTACGGGGGGATTTTTGGTCGATAACGTTAACTTGTGCCTTACCAACAATACGAATCGCCCCAGATTCCACAAAGTATAACAGTCCGGGGCGCGTGGCTACTCTTTCATCTTTGGCAAAGGTATGGTTACGATAATGGGATTTTGCCCAGTTAAAGATTTCTGTTTCTTGACCGATTGAGGGTATAAAATCCGACGAAGGAACCGAAGAAGACATTAAAATTAATAACCCACTGGGGCGTTGAGGGAACTGTAAACTAATGTAACAAAAAATTTCTGCGATTGGGGGGGGTCTTGTGGCTGCTAGATGGTTATTGGTCAATAATCCCTAAAAGTCGCGGAGATTGAGCAGATAGGAGAATTATTAAGTATTCTTGGCAGCATCCCCGCCCCAATGTTACAAAAGCTAGATAATTGCTTTATCTATTCTTAACTTTTTCTCGCTTTTCTGGGGACTATGGCTTAGGATAGGATGCGTAACTATAATTTTCTATCCGATGATAAATGATAGATGATAGTTGATAGATAACTTAAATTTATACTTTTCCTTAAAAACTTCGGTCAAACTTGTATGAATAGCATTAGACAAAAAGTGGAATCCCTCTTGAATCAATTACCGGATGATTGTTCAATTGAAGATATTCAGTATCATTTATACGTTCTGGAGAAGGTGCGTCAAAGTTTGAACGCTGCCTCTCTGGAGAATACAATCCCCCAAGAAGAAGTTGAGGGTCTTTTAAACAAATGGCTGATCGAGTGAATTATCGCCTTGTCTGGTCGCCCAAAGCAATTGAAGACGTGGATGCGATCGCATCTTATATTAGTCGGGATTCCCCTTCCTACGCGGCGGCCGTCGTGCGCCGAATTCTTGATATCAGCTATTCTTTAGAAAATTGTCCCCTAGAAGCGAAAAAATGCGCCGAATTTAGCGATGATACCATCCGAGAAAAGTCTGCCTACTCCTATCGTCTGATCTATCAAATTCAAGGGTCAGTAGTTATTATAGCGGCGATCGTCCATAGTAAGCATTTCTTGGATTGATCTAGTCAGTGATCAGTGATCAACCGTTAGGAGTCGGTCGTCAGGAGATAGGAGATAGGGTGTTGGGGTGTTGGGGTTTTAGGGTTTTAGTTGAAATTTCCCCACTTCCCCACTTCCCCACTCCCTAATTCATAATTCATAATTCATAATTTCCACTTCTCCTAACCCCCACCCCCCAATTTTGAGCCTAATTCCCGCTTAATCCGGTTGAGAATCGAGGTTTCATCGAGGGAATCGAGAATACTGGCTACCACTGCCTTCGGGCCATCGGGTCCCCAAGTGGCCCCATTAGCGAGATAGGTTTTCGTCACTTGGCCGATCGCGTAACAGGATACACCGGCGACTCCCGCTTGAGTTAGGGCGATCGAAGTATAGGGAAGGAGAGAAATGCCGCCAGTGGCAGGAATCGAGAGGCCAAGCAGTCCTTTGAGGGAACTTAAGCCCAAAACCGCTAAAAATTCGCTGGCACTAATGCCTCCCATATTGAGGGCAATTTTTTGTAAAAGAGCGATCGCCCCCTGACGAGTTAAATCGATGCCGTATAAGCGAGAAAGAGCGAGAATCATAGCCAGATCGATAACTGCTCCCGTAAACAGATCCAACACCGTCACCGGATTAAGAGCGATCGCCGATGCTTTGATCATCACCGCTTTTTGAATCAATTGATTAGCACCGCGATCACGGATAGCCATTTTGCGGGCGACAATTTGCTCGTTTACCTCGTCTGCATACAGCATAGAATTGAGTGCTACCAGCGATTTACCCTCTCGCTCTAGAATTTCCAAAATTTTGAGTTTCAGGGCTTCTATCTGGGGTTTTCCTCGAAATCGTTGCGTTTTTAGCCGTCCATCCTGCCCTTTAACCATCTCCGCCAGGAGGGGAGAGGCCGCCACCATAACAATCTCATCGGGGGAGAGTAATTCTTTCACCCGTTCTGAGGCGATTTTCTCATAGATAGCGAGGCGATCGACTTCGGGATACTGATCGATTTTATTAAAGACCAAAATCATCGGTTTTCCCGCTTCCCGCAACTTGGCCAGGGCGGAAAATTCCACTTTGGTCATATCACCGGAGATGATAAAAAGGATTAAATCCATCTGTTGCGCCACCTGACAGGCGAGAATTTCCCTCGTTTGCCCATCTACCTCATCAATACCGGGAGTATCAAGCAATTGCACCTGAGCATTACCATGGCCGTTCAGGGTCAGACGCGCTAGATTGGGGAAAGTATCATCGCTGCTTAACTGCCAATTTACCCCTTTAATGGTGCGGGTAACTCCGTGTAGAGGACCGGTTGTAAAGATTTCTTGACCGACCAGAGCATTTAAAATCGAGGATTTTCCCCGGCCCACCAGACCAAAAGCGGCAATTTGAATCAGCGATCGATCGAGTTTTTCCAGCAGTCCCACTAGGCGCTCGATCTCCGCTTCTAGACCAATTTTCTCGATCGAGGTAAGATCCAGACGCTCAACAAGTTTGCTCAGAGAATTGCGCGCCTGATTATAGTTGAGTTCTTCTTGAATAGTGCCGACACCTCGAAGCGCTTGTTCTAGGTCTTCGGTATTCCAAGCTCGATCGAGGAACGGGTCAAAGGTCATTTCAGTTATCAGTTATCAGTTATCAGTGACTGAGTGGGTGGGTGTTAAAAATTGTCAGATACTCCCCTTATCAAGGGGCTATCCATCTTCAATTTAATTATAACCAGCTTATTATCAAGGATAATCAGGTTGACATCCTCACCGCCGTAAAACGGACGGTGAGGATGTCATCCCGGTCAAATCATTCCTCTTTCCGGTTTTTGGTTTGGTGATGCTGATGACTTTTTGTCTATGGATGTTAAAGTGACCATTCGCAAGCTGGGGACGCTGCCAGATTTTGATCCCAGGGAATAGGGGAAATTATCGGGTTTTTCCTTGACTGGCGATCGCAGAAAACGGGTTTCTCCGAGAAACCCGTTTTCTACTCATGCAATAGACCTCTTGCAAAAGTCTTAAGTCGATCCTTGTACAGCAACATTTTTGAAGATTATCAACTACTAATAAATAATTAACTGAAAGTCCCTCTCATTATTGTTTCTATCGTTTGTTTTCGGATTTATGCAAGAGGTCTAATAAAGCGAAGATTGCCGTTAGGTTCTAACATTTTTATCGATTTTTGTCAAGATATATTTGACACAATTTATTAGAAAAAGGGTTTCTAAAAGAAACCCTTTTTCTGTTTTTCAACTAATCCTATTTGACCTAATAGGTAAGGGAAGCGCGGGGATGGCGTGATTCACACTTGGCTTAAGAAGTTTCCAACTAATCCTATTTGACCTAATAGGTAAGGTTTTGCATTGATTGCCTCCTCGTACTATCCGGAGGTAAAGTTTCCAACTAATCCTATTTGACCTAATAGGTAAGGGGGTTTAACACCCCGGATGTAAAGTGCATCCGATTCGGGCCGTTTCCAACTAATCCTATTTGACCTAATAGGTAAGGAAATCCCAACCCTAAAGCGGCTTTAGTCGTAGACGTTGATAAAAGTTTCCAACTAATCCTATTTGACCTAATAGGTAAGGAAATGGTGATGGTTTGCTGGGACGACGGACTCTATGGGTGTTTCCAACTAATCCTATTTGACCTAATAGGTAAGGACAAAAAGGTGATTCGCTTCACCGTGGGACGCAAAGTTTCCAACTAATCCTATTTGACCTAATAGGTAAGGTCTTGTTAAAAACGGCTTATTCCTCAGTAACAAGAACGTTTCCAACTAATCCTATTTGACCTAATAGGTAAGGAGTACCCCTTGGAAAGCCTTATCGAGAGGGGAAGACAGACACCCAAATCGACGCACCTGCAATGCATAGGGTAAAAAGGTGGTAGTGGGGGGGGTAAAAGTCCCGATACCAAAGGGGAGAACCCTGACTGGGAGAGCAATCGACGCACCTCAACCAGAGAATCGGGGTTTTGGGAGTCGGGGAGAGGCTGCATCGATTTTCAGCCAAGAGTTCTTGGACAAGCTAGATGATATAGACAGTTGGGGGTGGTTGAGGAGGAGAACCTCCAATTATCAACACCCTAGAGACTGCTTCTTCGGAAATCCCATAGAAGCGTACATCATCCTCTTGAGGATTGACCCTTTCTACTACTTTAGCGTATAGTTTCCGCATCTGGTCGAGGTAAAAGGCAAAAGCTTTATCGAAATGTGTAATTAATTTTGCGCGCGGTACTTAACTTTGAACGGGATTATTTCGGCCAAAGTTTTTGAAATTTGCTCTCTTTACCATTATTCTCGTCTAGAAAACCTAGAAAATAAGCACAATCATCAGAGTCATCAGGAAAAATTGTTAACAATTCTAGGTATTGATGATTATTTTGGGGATACATTCGATGCCAAAGACGACCAATTTGATTGATACTTCCTGTCACCGAGGTTTTATAGATACTTAAATTATCCAGTTTTTGATAGGCTTTGTGAAGCCATTTGATGGCTAGGGAATCATCTTTATCTTCAGCAATTCTTCCCCAAACCTCGACTTTTTTAGGATGCCAACTTTCTCGCCAGTTAGCACTATTATCGGGAGTGATGGGGATATTTTGTAAGGTCATCCATTCTTTAGCAATAGTGCGAACATCTTTGATAAAAGGATGAACGTGAGTTAAATCTCTGACTTTATTATCGTTGATTAAAGAACTTTTATCCCCCCATTGCCAATGACAGCCAATTAAGGGTTTATTAGGATAATAATCCTCATAGAAAATACTATGATCTGCTCGTCGCCACGATTTACCAAATCCTCCTAATAACATGGCAAAACGAGTGAGGAAACGAATTAATTTTTTTAAGCATTCTTGCTGGTTTTCGGGGAGAGATTGGGTGATAATCCAGCGCAATTCTCCTGTTACTGTGTAGGTGGGTTCGTTGTAACCATTGGTAAAGGTTCCTAACTCTAGAGAGTTGACACGAAAATCGATCGCTAGTAAACCTTGGGTTGCTTCTCTGTCAATTCCTCCAAATAGCTGATTAACTAATTTTTCGGCATTTTTAGCATCAGTTAAACCGCCAAAAATACGCAAGGCATGACTGCGAATTGCTCCTCGAAAAATATTGGGTCGAAATTCCTTTTCACCATCGAGGCTTTTAGGAGCCATTCCTTGCCCTTTCAGAAAACATTTATATAAAGGTTCTTTTGAAGGTTTAATGTGTTTTGGCAAGCCGTAACCGCTACTAACACGGCATCCTAGACCAGATTCTAAAGCTCTTTCCCAGATAGTCCAAATCTCCTCCCAATCCGGTTGTTCTATTAAGCTAGAAATGCCAAATTTTAGGGTAGGTTGATAGAGGGAAATTAAAGCAAAACCACTTTCTCCACCGGGTTTTTGTCGAGTGTTTTGGGTTTTTACTTGCCATCCCTGTTGTGGGTGAACAATATCTAAAAGATTTTCCGTCCAATCATTAACGGGATAACCGCCATGGAAGCGCAAAAGACTAGGGTTATCGCTATCTTTTTCGAGGTGATAACGTTGTTTTTGTTCGGGGGTGCAAGCTTGACAAAAGGCTCCTTTCATGCTGGAACCGGGATAAAATGGTATGCCATAAGCACCCATTACAGGCCGAATTATTCCTTCATCTTGTCCCCCATTAGTGACGAATCGCCACGAGATTTGATATTCTTTGGTCTTTACTTCCTCACCAAATTGGGGAGAATTTTCATCGACCCTTTCTATCCATTCTTTTACCCATCTTTGGCTATCATTTTCATCTTTTTCAGAATCAATATATTGTAGTTGCGATCGCCCTTTGGTTTGTGCGCGAAACATCAGGGGAATTTTGTTACCAATATCGGGAATATTAACCATATAATTTATCGCTCCTTTGTTCCTTTATATCTTTGGGTCCACCAAACTAAACAATCGCATAGTTGCGTTAAAACAGCGAGGGTAATTCTCTGGTCTTCTAGCTTTAATTCCCAGAGTTTTTCTGCCATTGCTTGAACGGATTTGGTATCATTTACCTCTACGGTATCGTTAGGGATAGGAATCCCAGCTTCTGCCATGGTTTCGACTAATTTATCCCAAGTTTCTTTCCAGTATTGTGCTTTATTGGGTTCCTTAGATTGTAAGCGCAGATGTTCACCCCAAAATCTTTCTAGTCCATAGGAAACGGATTCACGCATTTTAAAAGATTGATTGAGAGAATCTCGGTCTCGTAGTTTGGCAGCCAGAACTAATTTCTGAGCAATGCGATCGAGATTGTATTCTTTCCAAGCCATAATATTAGATAAAATGTAATTATTGATTAGCGTAGTTTAAAATAGTAACTTGGCAACGACCAAAACCGATGGATTCTAATCCTCCGAAATATAATTCTTTTTGGTTTACCGATTCTCCAAAAGGTTGCCATCCTGTTTCTTTGGCAGCAATGGGAAAAACTAAAACACTACCCACGGGTAAAGCTTCCACATTGAAAAAAGCTCCCTTTTCTGTATCGACTTTTTTCTGATCTTCTAGTAGTTTAACCCGGCTTTGTCGGTAGAGTGCCATATCGTGCAGCATGGATATATCGTTATCATCAACGACGACTAATTGAGAAGCTTTTAAATCCGCTTGCGAGGGAATCCACGAAGAAAGCTCCTCTAAGTGTTCAATTTCGAGAAATCCTAAGTTAAAAAATAAAACTTTGCTATTGCGGTTAACTCCCTGCACTACTCGCGCTTGTAAGCTAGGGGAAGCAGTATAAGGATTGGGTACTTTTGCAGAGATTCCCGTGATTTGTTTGTAGCGTTTTAATAATAGGGGAGAAGTGACCCAAATTATCGGCTGTCCTGGACAAAATACCGGCAACCAAACGAGGGAAGCATATTCAAATTTAACTTTTGCTTCGGTGGTTCCTCCGTCTTCTTGTCCTGGGATTGCTTCGTGTCCGTACCATGTACGTTTTTCATCTATATTGTTCATATCGGCACGAAAACGGCCGCGAATAGAACTACCGGGGATAATTGCTGTTTGTGTAAATTGATCGCGAAAAATGAGGTTAAGATTACCTGTTTCTTCTCCTGCGGTTGCTCCCACATGAAGCGGTGCTAGGGTTTCAAGTATGCCATAACTTTTATGATACATTTTTGGGTAAAAGTGAGTATTTTAGATGCTTAGGGATTATTCTAAACTAGGTTAACATTAATGTCAGGATTTTCTAAGATTTTGTTAATATTTGATCGTGGTATTTAGGATATTAGGGCAGCGCAAAACTCTACAGGGTTTTTTCTGAGATGCTTTAGTCCCAATCAATTTCAACACCCTTTAATAATTCATCCATTTCTTTAGCCATTTCCTCTGTATAAGGAGTAAGAGAAGAAGGGTTTTTAAAGGTATCTTCTACCAAAAAATCTAAAAACATACGCAGCATTTTATTTTCGCTAATTTGTGAGCTTTGATTATTACCACTTTTTCGATAACCTAATAAAGCTTTTCGAGGAAATCTGGTTTTTATTTTTGCCATAGCTATCATACTAAATCTGGTTATTAAAAACTGATTATTTATTCAACCTTTTGCATGAGTGCCTGTCCTGATATGTAGCCTATACTCAACGGATTTAGTATCAGTTATTCTCGTCTAATTTACCCTACTCAATAATTATAGGCTTTATTTGGCAATATTTTCTAAGGGTAAAGCTAATCCGCAGCCCCAACGTTTGAGGGAAACTCCTTCGGTGGGGAACCAAGATTCCTGCCAATTGTGCCAAGATGGTAAGGGGTTTTTTAAGCGATAAACTGTTCCTGCGGGAACTGCATAGCGTCCCCTAGATAAGCGCTTAAATTTATCTTTTCCTCCGAATCGATAACGATAGGTTATTGGTCTTTCGGTGTTGAGGGTTTCTAATTCCCAATCGCTGGGATTGCGAGTTGATAGGCGATTTGTTCCCCAGATTGCGGCAGTAATGAGGGCAAAATATTGACCGACATCTTGATTAAATAAAGTCTGTAGATGGCTGCTTAATTCAAGTGATTTAATTTCCACTAGATGGGATTCACCACCAAAGCGATACCAGCCATTTTCTAGGGGTTGATTAGCCAAATAAACTAGACAAGCATCTGGATGTAACTGGACGGCATTTTCGAGGAATAATTCCCCGGTTTCTACCTTTCTTTGCTCCTCTAACAAACGCGGATGGAGATGGGGATGATATTGCCACGGGGAACAATAGGCTTTTTGAGGATTATACCATTGGTTGATAGGAATCCAACTATCTCGATCGAATTTTCCCTCAATTTGTTTACCGTCTTTCTCTTGCCATTTTTCTTGCCATGTTAAGGTGTGTTGAATTTTCCCATTGTCGTTACTTTCTTGGTCTTGAAAATAATTTGCTAGGGGTTTTTTCGCTAGATAAATAAAGGGAGTGGGGACAAAAAAGTTATCTGGTTGTTCACTGTTTGCCCAAAAAGGGCCGGCAATTTGTAAATCGCGAATATTGGTGGGATTACTGTGAGCAAATAGTCCCGAAACTGTGGCAGCAGTGGGGGGAAAACGATTTCCTGAACGTCCGACTAGATTTTCTGGAGAGAGAAAGGGACCGGCGCTACCGTAGAGAAATCCCAAAGGTTTAATTATGATCAGATATGGCAGCATTTTTCTATTTTTAGGTGAGATGATTGGCAACTTTGGAGAGGTTAATTACCCAGTTATTTTTATCTTGGTGAGAGGTGATATCGATGGGTATATTTTGATTAAAATAAAGGTTAAAAACTGCATTGGTAATATGATGATTATCATCGGTAAAAGCGCGGCGATTTTCTAAAGTTGCTATATCATTATAGAAATGTGTCCAGTTTTTACCTCCACTGCGATCGCAATAACTATCGAGGATATCTTTTAAGTTTTGCCACGGACAAACCCACTCTAAATAGTTACCACTGTTAAAAAGGATTCGCACAGCTAGACGATTTTTACCTTGATTTTTAGCGGATTTTTCGGCTTCGCGGCAATGTTGCAATATGTCTCGCTGAGGAACTCCTGAAGCTGCCCAAACGAAACCGACGCTAACAGTTATATCCTGAGAATAACCATGTTTTGTCCAGATTTCTCGATGAAATTTATCAAACCAATAGAGACAATCTTGTAGGGTTAATTTTGGTTCTGATTTTTGTCGAAACAAAACTCCTAAAAAGTCATCTCCTCCCGCATAAATAATGCGACCAAAGTTAAGATGATTTTCTAGTTCTTCTCCCCATTGTCGCATTCTTTGACTAAATTCTTTTCTTGAGGAGATGGACAGATTTTTTAGATAGGTTCCCATCCCGTCACCGTCCCCTTGAAACCATCCTGTATAGAATTTTTCCTCGTAGCGATTTAGTTCCACAAATTTTTTAGGAAGTTCTAGGTTTAAAGGCTTGCCAATATCATATAATGTAATCATGCGTTTGACTAATTCGGGAATGCTAAGACGTTCGTTTTCATCGAGAATAGCCTCAGAAAGTTTTTGACTTAATTGCTGATAAAATTCGGTGATTTGCTGATTTTGTTGGGAGATACTAGAATATAAAGGATGGGTTTGATCCGTCATTCCATACCAAACAATGGCATCAGAACCAGATAAGCTAGAACTTTCTCCTTGCCAATTAATTCCCGTCCAATCCCGTTGATATTTTTTCTGTTGCAGACTTTTAAACGCACAATCGATCGAGTCTTCTTGCACCCAGAAGAATTCCCAAGTATGATTAATCCATAGGTTCCATTCTCGTCGCCAAGTATAATTGTATTGTGGCAGATTTTGTTCAATCCAAACCCGACACTTATTAACTACTTTTTGCCATGAGTCATTGAAGACTTGTTCGGCCTCTTTTTTGGGAAAATTACCCGCGATTAAGATTTGGTTGGGAGTTCCTCTTTTAACCTCAATTAAAGCGGGAGAAATAAGGCTACATTCAGGATATTGATCCGCTGCCTGACAGATAGCATCGGCAAGATAGGATAATAAAAAAGAACCACCGTATAAATCTCTTAGTTTACGGGATTTTTCGATGAATCCTTGCACAGGAGCAAAGGTAATTACAGTATAGGTCATTTGATCTTTATTGTCCTCGATAAAGTTTAAATTCCTGAAGATTAATAAGATTTCTGTAGGTAGAATTTTCGTATTGAGTTAGGAGAATTGGCCAGTATTGTTGAACGGACATTCCGACAAGTATTCCCAAAGTTATAGGTATAGAATAAACTAGCTTAATCTCTTGATAGTTGTTTTGTTGAGTGATGTTGATAGTGGTAAAGATTTCTCTAGAATATTGTAGCCAATCTTCATTTCTTTCGATTGTACCACTGCCTTTACTTTTCAGATAAATTAAATCGCCGTAGTTTTCAATACTCTCATCATTAAGATTTATTTTATGGGAAGAAACATCGATGGCTATAGTTACTCTATCTTGACCTTTTTCGGTGACACTACCCTCAAATTTTTCGTATTCCTTAATACCTTCTTTTAGTTTGCGATCGCTAATTTCCACCACAGGATAATAACTATCAGAAGATTTATTATATTGAAAGATTTTTACTCCTTCGGTAGCGAGAATAGTGCCGACCATAATAGCGACGCTAATCGGACCGATATAGGCAAGATAAATAATAGTATTTTGGGGAGTTTTTTTCTTAAGTTTCTCTAGATTATAGCGGAGTATTTGCAGAAAAGCTTTCAGCATTTCTTGATCATAAATATCACAGGAGTAGTTAAAAATTAAGTCTGTTTCGCTAATATTGAGATACTGGTCAAGATTATTTTTATGATCTTTGTATTTATTTTCTGTTTCGATGATATTAAAAAGCGATTGCAGAGCCTTATTACTATCGGCAGGATTAGCAATTTTAATCACTATCGGTAGAGGAATCGCCTGATGTTTATAGAGGTCGTATTTCTGAGATTCTAGCCAGATACCGATGATAACTAGAGCCAAAGTAATCAGAAAAATTAGATAATATCCCTGGCCAAATTGATCGGCAATTAGTGCTAAAATAGCGGCGATGGCTAATGCTGCATTGGTGAGGGGATTAAAGATAATATTATAGGGATATTGACGCAGATTACCCAGGACATTTTTAAGAGATTTCAGCATAATTTTACTAGAGATTTAGGGTATAATATCGAGAAGACACAGAGACAATTCGGGAAAAACTGCCGAACTAATGCGCTCATAAAGACGATATAATTTTTGTTGATATTCATCACCTTCTAGCTGATAAATAGTCAAAGTAGGCTGTTTGGGTTTACCGATAAAAGAGATGCCACCCAATCCACGAAAATCGACAATCCAATATTCAGCAATACCTAAAGATGAGTATTCTTCAACTTTGCGTGCATAATCATCTTGCCAATTACTACTAACCACTTCTACCACTAATTTAATTGCTGGGGAGCTAGTTAAAATTGCTTGTTTTTCCCAGAGAGGTTCGGTGCTAAAGTCCACTTCATCCAAAATGATGACATCGGGACGTAAAGCAGTAGCTTGACCGGATTCTGGACGGAGCAAACAGTTTTTAGGAATTGTCCAGGGTAGATGTAATCGAAAAATTTCTCCCCACAGTCTTCCTGCGATTTTTCCCGCTACGGATTCCTGAGGTCCAGTGGGTTCCATGTCTCGCAACTCCGCGTCAATTAATTGATAGCGTGGGTCATCTCCATACTGGTTTAAAAAGTCTTCAAAAGTGAATAATTTAGGAGATAGGTAGGTCATGATTTTTATCGGATTAGACCTAAAGCTTGTTGTTGTTATCCATGATACTGATTGCTCGCCAGAATCGGGGGATTTTTGGGGTTAAAAAATCCTTAAAAAAACTCGAACCCCCGCTACCCTCCCTAATAAGTAGCTAGACAATTAATTACAGATAATTAGTTAAGCAAAATTAATTACACATCGAGATGCGGAAACTGTACGCTAAAGTAGTAGAAAGGGTCAATCCTCAAGAGGATGATGTACGCTTCTATGGGATTTCCGAAGAAGCAGTCTCTAGATTATTGGTGATGGGAGGTTCTCCTCCTCAACCACCCCCAAATCTCTACATCATCTAGCTTGTCCCCTAACTCTTGACTGAAAATCGATGCACCCCCTCCCCGACCTAAAACCCCGATTCTCTGGTTAGATGTGTCGATTGCTCTCCCAGTCAGGGTTCTACCCTTTGGTATCGGGACTTTTACCCCCCCCAAGACCACTTTTTTGGAGATGCGTCGATTTGGGGGTCTGTGTTCCCCTCTCGATGAGACTTTCCAAGGGGTACTCCTTACCTATTAGGTCAAATAGGATTAGTTGGAAACTCAAACGTCTCACCCACTTGACTTAAAATGTAACTCCTTACCTATTAGGTCAAATAGGATTAGTTGGAAACAGGAGATGATTAGCACCGTAGGAGAGAGATTCTATCTCCTTACCTATTAGGTCAAATAGGATTAGTTGGAAACGTACTGATGGTAGGTTGAACAAAACCTCTTAGGGGAGAGGCGACCCTTACCTATTAGGTCAAATAGGATTAGTTGGAAACCCATACTCACCCATTGCGTTCATGATCTCAAACTTCCTTACCTATTAGGTCAAATAGGATTAGTTGGAAACACGCCAAACTGCTTTGCAAACTCTTGAATAATCGGGATACCCCGACCTTACCTATTAGGTCAAATAGGATTAGTTGGAAACACTACTCCAGTAGGTACTGCGTATAAATCCCGGAACCTTACCTATTAGGTCAAATAGGATTAGTTGGAAACTGATCAGCAGCGTCCGCATCGGCACAGAGTGCTTCCTTACCTATTAGGTTAAATAGGATTAGTTGGAAACTCATAGAGAGGGTCTATATAATTATGTCTTGTGGGAACCTTACCTATTAGGTCAAATAGGATTAGTTGGAAACAAGAAACTGTTTTCTACTATCTTGTTCCACTCCTTGTTTCCTTACCTATTAGGTCAAATAGGATTAGTTGAAAGGCAGAAAAAGGGTTTCTAAAAGAAACCCTTTTTCTAATAAATTCTGTCAAATAAATAAGATAAAAAATGTCAAATATATCTTGACAAAAATTGATAAAAATGCTACAATTAGGCGTGAGTGTTCGCTAAAACTGAAAACATGGGTAAGACAGTAATATGTTCAGCAATCCGTTAGGATTCCTAGGCAATTAACTAACAAGAAAAAGTCATGGCAGTCTTAGAAATGCTCACCGTTCCCTTTTGCTCTCCCCTTGCCGGCAGCCTTGGCGAATAGATAATTAAAATAACTCAAATAGGACTGGACTAGCAATTCTTTCTAGGTAAAGCGGCAATTTTTAATCAATTGTTAAAATATTAAAAGGATGCTAAAGATGGGGGCTATAGTTTCCAGAGTGAGCTATCCTAGAGATACTACTTACTCCATCCTCCCCCATGCTCGATCGAGTTCTCCATAGTCGTTATCAAGTCCAACAGTTACTGGGAAAAAAAACTATCTTAGCTAGGGACAGACACACCAACGAGTTAGTTATCATTAAACTTATTTCTGTTCCTAGGGGGCAAGGGAGTCAGTTTATCGGAGAAATAACTGGTAAAATTGCCCTATTGCGACAACTCTCCCACCCATCTCTCCCGAAATATCTCGATAGCTTTGAGATAGATTCATCCCAAGAACAAATCATCGCTATTGTCCGGCCTTATTTATCAGCGCAACCTTTAGAAAACTATGTTAGCTCCAGTTATTTGTTAGCCGAACAAGATCTAAAACAAATTGCCAAATATCTTTTGGAGATTCTCTCCTATCTCCATCAGCAGGACGTACCCCTTAACCACGGCAATATAAAACTTAGTAATATCCTCTTTGATACCCAGTCCCATCGTTTTTATCTAGTTGATTTTGCCTTTGATTCCGATTCTCCCACCAGGGACTTACAGGATATAGGCAAAACTTTGATTAGTTTAGCCACGGGGGTTAAGCATCGTTACATACCCGAAAACTTTGAACAAAAAACTAATCTAAGTGCTTTTTTCATCTATTGGTTAAAAAGATTATCAAACTCCCCCCCAGACTCTCATTTTCGTTCGGTGACAGAAGCTTTAGCCAGCTTATATAGTTGTCAATTGATCCTAGTATCTATTGGCAATCTGACCAAACCCTACGGCAGCGAAGTTACTGTTTATAAAAAAGATAATCTCCTGCAAATAAAAATCGCTAGTAAAACCAAACAAAAGTTTTTCAATAATCTCAAAACCCAGTTAAGACAGTTTTTACCATCCCTATTTTTTACCATCATTCTCTTAACCATAGTCGCTATTTATGATCTCAAACTGGTCGCTTTTTTAATCCCGATTATCCTAATTTTTCTGCTCAATTTAATCTCCTCTAGTTTATCTTGGCAGTTATGGAAATCTTTTTGGCAGGGAGAACTAGAGTTAAAAATTACCCCCAAAAAAGTTTCTCTCTACCAAAAACTCTGGGGGCTGAAATTTAAACTAACTGCCGATGCTGCTAGTTCCGAAATCTCTAGTCTTATTCGTCGCAATGTCACCGTCACTATGCAGGGAGAAAATGTTAATATTATTCCTCCTTGTCTGGTTCTCATTGCTAACCATCGAGAATATATTATCACTGCTAGTGAAGATGTTAGCGAAGCCGAATTAGATTGGTTGGCACAACAGTTAAGCGATTGGCTACGTTTACCGATTACGAGAATTTAAGGTGTATTAAGCTAAGTTAATACACCCCAAATTTATCTGATAACATCTTCCGATTTAATCAGATGCGCTTCTAGGAACCAGAGACGTTTATCGATGTCCCGGGAGATTTCCGTATAGAGATCTGCTGTGTCCGCATCCCCTTGATTGCCGGTGGTATCAATAGCAGAACGAAGATGGGAAGCGTATAAAGCATAACGTTCGGCTAAAGCAACGATATGTTCACTACCATCGACGATATCAGCCGGATATTCTGGCAGAATCGAGTTAGCGGCAGCGATGCGCGCTGTTCCCAAAGCGGTTCCACCTAAAGCGGTAATCCGTTCTGCTACCATGTCACCATAGCCTTCTAATTCCGTGGCCATCTCGTCGAATAGGCTGTGCAATTGGTAGAAATTTAAACCTTTTACATTCCAGTGGGCTTGTTTAACCTGAGTTTTTAGGTCTAAACTAGCGGCAAGGGTTTGGCTTAAGATTTCCACAATAGCTTTGCGGATATCTAATGCTAAATCGATGCGGGTGGCGTAGTATTGTCCCGTGGTTTTGGTTTTGACTGGAGTGGCTACCATAATCTTTCTCCTTGAATTGAAAAACAAAAAAGGCTCTCTTGGACATTGGCTGAAAAATGTTCACCATGTTTACATTATGGGTGCAAGTCCTGCGCCTTTGTAACAGGGACAGGCAACAGTAAGCTGTGAATCAGTGCCAAAATTTAAGAATGTCCTCAACTTAATGCCTAGTCCTTTATCGAAAATTTGGGTTAAAACCCCGTCGTTTTACGACGGCTTTTCTTGATCTTTAATATAGCACTTAAGAACTTCCAGGGTTGCACCTCCTACAGAAGAAACAAAATAACTAGGAGACCAAAGAGCATCTTTCCCATAG